>NZ_VFUE01000039.1:0-25074 GCF_006441495.1 Mesorhizobium sp. B2-6-4 | reverse complement strand
TAGAGCGGGATCACATGGTCGCCCTTTTTGACCGAGGTGACGCCCTTGCCGACATCGACCACCACGCCGGCGCCCTCGTGGCCGAGAATGGCCGGGAACAGGCCCTCGGGATCGGCGCCCGACAGCGTGAACTCGTCGGTGTGGCAGATGCCGGTCGCCTTGATCTCGACCAGCACCTCGCCCTCGCGCGGACCGTCAAGGTCGACCTCCATGATCTCAAGCGGCTTTCCGGCAGCAACGGCAACGGCGGCGCGGGTTTTCATCTGGCAATCCTCCAACGCAATTTTGCGCTCAGGCTTTCAGGTTTTGGCCTGCTCATCAACCGCCAGATGAGACGAAATATCGGCTTTCTTGACGCAGGTAGCACACCCTTGACCGCAGGCGTTCGCGCCACGCACACGGTACTTGAGACATGGCGACATAATCCATAGAACTGGACCGTCCGCCGGAGGGGAATTTGCCCGCATGTTCACCAAAATCCTGATCGCCAACCGTGGCGAGATAGCCTGCCGCGTCATCAAGACCGCGCGCAAGATGGGCATCGCCACGGTCGCTGTCTATTCCGACGCCGATCGCGATGCCGTGCATGTCGAGATGGCCGACGAGGCGGTGCATATCGGACCGTCGCCAGCCGCGCAGAGCTATCTCGTGCCCGAGAAAATCATCGCGGCGTGCAAGGCGACCGGCGCTCAGGCCGTGCATCCCGGCTATGGCTTCCTGTCCGAGCGCGCATCATTCTGCGAGGCGCTGGAGAAGGAGGGCATCGTCTTCATCGGGCCGAAGCCGAAGGCCATCAAGGCGATGGGCGACAAAATCGAATCGAAGAAATTCGCCAACGCCGCCAATGTTTCGACGGTTCCCGGCTGGCTCGGCGTCATCGAGAACGCCGACCACGCGGAGAAGATCGCCGGAGAGATCGGCTATCCCGTGATGATCAAGGCCTCGGCCGGCGGCGGCGGCAAGGGCATGCGCATCGCTTGGAACCAGGCCGAGGTGCGCGACGGCTTCGACCGCGCGCGCTCGGAGGCCAAGAGCTCGTTCGGCGACGACCGCGTCTTCATCGAGAAGTTCATCGTCGATCCACGCCACATCGAGATCCAGGTGCTGGCCGACGCGCATGGCAACGCGCTCTATCTCGGCGAGCGCGAATGCTCGATCCAGCGCCGCAACCAGAAGGTGGCCGAGGAGGCGCCATCGCCTTTCCTCGATGCCAGGACGCGCAAGGCCATGGGCGAGCAGTCGGTGGCGCTGGCCAGGGCCGTCGACTACCAGAGCGCCGGCACGGTGGAATTCATCGTCGACGCTGAGAAAAACTTCTATTTCCTTGAAATGAATACACGATTGCAGGTCGAGCATCCGGTGACCGAGCTTGTCACCGGTATCGATCTGGTCGAGCAGATGATCCGTGTGGCCGCCGGCGAGAAGCTCGCCTTGAAGCAAAGCGACGTGAAACTGAATGGCTGGGCGGTGGAGAGCCGGCTCTATGCCGAGGATCCGTATCGCAACTTCCTGCCGTCGATCGGCCGCCTGACGCGCTATCGACCGCCGCAGGAAGGGCAAGTCGGCGACGTCATCATCCGCAACGACACCGGCGTCACCGAGGGATCGGAGATTTCGATGTTCTACGACCCGATGATTGCCAAGCTGTGCACCTGGGCGCCGACCCGGCTGGAGGCAATCGACGCGATGTCCGAAGCGTTGGACAGTTTTGTCGTCGACGGTATCGAGCACAACATCCCGTTCCTGGCGGCGCTCATGCAGCATCCGCGCTGGCGGGAAGGGCGGATTTCGACCGGATTCATCGCGGAGGAATATCCCGACGGCTTTGCGCCGATCCTGCCCGATCATGACGACAAGGCCGTGTTGGCGGCGGTCGCCACCGTGGTCGAATTGCTGCGCCGCGACCGACTCGACCGGCTGGGCGGGCGCTTGGCGCCGCATTCGGGAGCACTCAAGCGCGACTGGGTGGTGAAGATTGGCAGGGACTATCTGTCCGCGTCCATCCTGGAGGGCATAATCTCCATTCCGATGGAAGTCGACTTGTCCATCGAGGGCGGCAAGCCGCTGACGGTTTCGTCGGCCTGGCGGCCGGGCGAACTGGTCTGGCGCGGCAGCGTCGGCGGGCACGAAATGGTGGCGCAACTGCGCCCCGCGCCGAACGGCCTTCGCATCGCCTGGAAAGGGCTTTCGGTGACGGCGCGCGCCATGCTGCCGCGCATTGCCGCGCTGGAAAGGCTGATGCCGGAAAAGCTGGCGCCCGACACCTCCAACCTGCTGCTATGTCCCATGCCCGGCCTCGTCGTGTCGATCGCCGTCGCCGAGGGTCAGGAGGTCAAGGCCGGCGAGACGCTGGCCGTCGTCGAGGCGATGAAGATGGAGAACGTGCTGCGCGCCGAGCGCGATCTCGTGGTGGCGAAACTCAACGTCAAGCCGGGCGACAGCCTGGCCGTCGACGCGGTGATCATGGAATTCGCCTGAAGCGGGGGCGGCCGGAAGCCTGTGGCCGATGTTCGTTTGTGCTGGACTGGCACAGCCCGGTGCCGGACAATACATCTTGATCGACTCAAGTCCTTCGGGAAACGCGAAAAACCATGGCGGATGACAGACTTCCACGCGACCCCTTGCTGCGCGAAGCGGCAGTGAAGGCGGCGGCGCCAGAAGCGCCGGCGCGTCCTTTCGTGCATCTTCGCGTCCACTCGGCCTATTCGCTGCTGGAAGGCGCGCTCCAACTCGGCAAGATCGTCGGCCATGCGGTCAAGGACGAGTGTCCGGCAATCGCGGTCACCGACACCAACAATCTGTTCGGCGCGCTCGAATTCGCGCAGAAGGCGGTGAAGGACGGCATCCAGCCGATCATCGGCTGCCAGATCGCGCTCGCCTTTTCCGGCGAGAACGTCGACGGCCAGCGCGACCGCCGGCGGCAGGGGCCCGAGATGCGGCCAGTCGTGCTTATCGCGGCGACCGAAGCCGGCTATTCCAATCTGGTCAGGCTGGTAAGCCGCGTCTATCTGGAGACGCCGCCCGGCGAAGCCGTGCATCTGACCAGCGAGATGCTGGAGGGCCAGACCGACGGGTTGATCTGCCTCAGCGGCGGTCCCCGCGGCCCTATCGGCGCGGCTCTGAAGGAGGATCGACGCGATCTCGCGGAGACCCGGCTGTCGACCCTGAAAGCCCTGTTCGGCGATCGGCTCTATGTCGAACTGGAACGAGTTTCCGGTTACGACCGGCTGATAGAACATTCCACGATCGATCTCGCCTATGCCCACGAATTGCCGCTCGTCGCCACCAACGAGGCGTTCTTCTCCTCGCGCGACGATTATGACGCGCATGATGCGCTGATCGCCATAGCGGAGGGCTCGGTCGTCGCCGTGGACAATCGCCGCCGGCTTTCACCGGATAACTTCCTGCGTAGCCAGGCTGAGATGGCAGCGTTGTTCGCCGATCTGCCGGAAGCGATCGACAACACGGTCGAGATCGCGTTGCGCTGCTCCTACTATCCGAAAACCCGCAGCCCGATCCTGCCGCGCTTTACCGGCGGCGACGCGTCGGACAAGGACGCAGCCGAGAAGGCCGAGGCCGCCGAACTTGCCCGCCAGGCGCGTGAAGGGCTGGAGGCCCGGCTTGCCGCGCACGGACCGACGCCGGGCTATACGGTCGAGCAATACCGCGAGAGGCTCGAGTTCGAGCTCGGCATCATCGAGAAGATGAAATTCCCAGGCTACTTCCTGATCGTTGCCGACTTCATCAAATGGGCCAAGTCGCAAGGCATTCCAGTCGGGCCGGGGCGCGGCTCGGGTGCGGGCTCGCTGGTCGCCTATTCCACCACCATCACCGACATCGATCCGCTGCGTTTCTCGCTGCTGTTCGAGCGCTTCCTCAATCCGGACCGCGTGTCGATGCCCGATTTCGACATCGACTTCTGCCAGGACCGCCGCGAAGAGGTGATCCGCTATGTCCAGCAGAAATATGGACGCGACCAGGTCGGCCAGATCATCACCTTTGGAACGCTGCAAGCCCGCGCGGTGCTGCGCGACGTCGGCCGCGTGCTGCAGATGCCTTACGGCCAGGTCGACAAGCTGTCCAAGATGGTGCCGCAGAACCCGGCCAATCCGGTGAAACTGGCGGACGCTATCGCCAACGAGCCGCGTTTTGCCGAGGAGGCCGAAAAGGAGCCGATCGTCCAGACGCTGCTCGACATGGCACAGAAGCTGGAAGGGCTTTATCGCCACGCGTCGACGCACGCCGCCGGCATCGTCATCGGCGACCGGCCGCTGTCGGAGCTAGTGCCGATGTACCGCGATCCTCGTTCGGACATGCCGGTCACCCAGTTCAACATGAAATATGTCGAACAGGCCGGGCTGGTGAAGTTCGACTTTCTCGGCCTGAAGACGCTGACCGTGCTGGAGACGGCGGTGAAGCTGATACGCCGCCGCGGCATCGATATCGACCTGGCGACGATCCCGCTCGACGATCCCGAAACCTACGCCATGCTGTCGCGCGGCGAAGTGGTCGGCGTGTTCCAGGTGGAAAGTGCCGGCATGCGCAAGGCGCTGATCGGCATGCGGCCCGACTGCATCGAGGACATCATCGCACTGGTCGCGCTCTACCGGCCGGGACCGATGGAGAACATCCCGACCTACAACGCCAGGAAGCACGGCGAGGAGGAGATGGCCTCGATCCATCCCAAGATCGACCATCTGGTGAAGGAGACGCAAGGCGTCATCGTCTACCAGGAACAGGTGATGCAGATCGCGCAGGAGTTGTCCGGCTATTCGCTGGGCGAAGCCGACCTTTTGCGCCGCGCCATGGGCAAGAAGATCCGCGCCGAGATGGACAAGCAGCGTGAGCGCTTCGTCTCGGGCGCGGTCGAGCGCGGCGTGGCCAAACCGCAGGCCGACTTCATTTTCGACCTGCTGGCCAAGTTCGCCGACTACGGTTTCAACAAATCGCACGCGGCCGCCTACGCCGTCGTCTCCTACCAGACAGCCTATCTCAAGGCGCATTATCCGGTCGAGTTCCTGGCGGCGTCGATGACGCTCGACATGGGAAACACCGACAAGCTCGCGGATTTCCGCCAGGATGCGCTGCGCCTCGGCATCGAGGTGGTGGCACCGTCGGTGATATCAAGCTTTCGTCCCTTCGAGGTCGGCGAGAACCGCATCTACTATTCGATGGCCGCGCTCAAGGGCGTCGGCGACGCGGCGGTGGAGCATATCGTCGCCATGCGCGGCGAGAAGCCGTTCAAGAGCCTGGCCGATTTCTGCGAGAGGGTCGATCCGAAAATCGTCGGCAAGCGCGTCTTCGAAAGCCTGATCATGGCCGGAGCGCTAGACTGTTTCGGCCATGACCGCGCCGCGATGATGGCTGGCGTCGAGCGGATGATGGGGCTGGCGTCACTGGCGCAGCAGAACGCCGTCTCAGGCCAGGCCGACATTTTCGGCGCGTCTCTAGGGGCACAGTCGCAGGCGCTCAACTTGCCCGTGACCGAACCGTGGCTCGCCGCCGACCGCCTGCACCGCGAATTCCAGGTGGTCGGTTTCTATCTCTCCGCCCATCCGCTGGACGAGTACAAGGCGGCGCTGCAGAAGATGCGGGTGCAGAACTGGGCGGAGTTTTCGGCCGCGGTCAAGCGCGGTGCCACCGCAGGGCGCCTCGCCGGCACCGTGACCACCAAGCAGGAGCGCAAGACGCGGACCGGCAACAAGATGGGCGTGGTGCAGTTCTCGGACACGTCCGGCCAGTATGAGGCGGTACTGTTTTCCGAAGGATTGGCGCAGTATCGCGACATGCTGGAGCCGGGCCGCTCCGTGGTCATTACCGTGGCGGCGGAGGACAGGCCGGAGGGCGTCAACCTGCGCATCCAGACCGTGCAGTCGCTTGAGGACGAGGCCAGCCGCATCCAGAAGGCGCTGCGCATCTTCGTCAGAAACGATGCGCCTGCCTCGATCATTCAATCGCAGCTTACCCAGCGTGGTGAAAGTCAGGTGAGCATCATCGTTATCAAGGAAGAAGCGCAGGGCGAGGTGGAGATTGCCCTGCAGGGGGGCTACCGCGTCTCGCCGCAAATCGCCTCGGCGATGCGCGCCGTGCCAGGCGTGGTCGAAGTGGAGCTGGTGTGATCGCCCCTTCCGGGGACTGGTGGCAATCCGCCGGGCGGCATCCGCCGCTCAAGTCACCGCAATTGCCATGAAGACGAAAGACAGCGACGGATTGCAGGACCGTTCCACAATGGCGTGGCTGCGCGACACGCTGCGCAAGCTCTACCACGGCCGCACGCCGGCGGCTTTTCGGTTTCAGCTGGTTGCGGTCATCATCGACCTGGCCATCATTGCCTTCTTCATCGCCACGCCCGTCATCCAGCAGTCGGCCTCATTCCTGTGGCTCGACTATGCGGTGGCGGCTCTGGTCGCCGCCGACCTGGTTGCCAGGCTGCTTGCCTCGAACGACATGCTGCGGCTGATGAAGCAGCCGACCTCCTGGGTGGACATTTTCATCCTTTTGACGCTGCTGATGCCGACGGCGCTCGCCAATCTCGGCTTTCTGCGCATCCTGCGGCTGTGGTCGCTGTCGCGCAGCGGTTCGCTCTGGCGGCATTTCGAGATGCAGGGCCTGCGGCCCTGGCGCGAAGCGAGCCACGCGGTGATCAATCTCTTGACGTTCCTCTTCGTGATCACCGGTTTCGTCTACACTTTCTTCTTCCGCAGCGGAGCGGGGCTGGAAAGCTACATCGACGCGCTTTACTTCACCGTCGCGACGGTGACCACGACCGGGTTCGGCGACATCGTGCTGCCGGGAATGGCGGGGAAACTGACGGCGATCGTGACCATGATCATCGGCATATCGCTGTTCGTCAGGCTGGCGCAGGCGATCTTCCGACCGGCCAAGGTGTTCTTTCCCTGTCCGCAATGCGGCCTGCAACGGCACGAGCCGGACGCCGTTCACTGCAAGGCCTGCGGCCACCTCCTCAACATACCCGACAGCGGTGATTGAGGGGCGATTGAGGCGCGCTACGATGCCGCCGCTTGCGCCGGCTTTGGCTGCCGGCGCTGCAGGTTGAGCATATTGCCCATCAGGATCAGCAATGCCCCGCCTGCGGTGAAGGCGTCGATCTGCTCCTGGTAGAGCAGCCAGCCGATCAATGCCGACAGCGGCACGCGCAGGAAATCCATCGGCGAAATGACGGTGGCATCGGCGTAGCTCAGCGCCCAGGCCATGCAGAAATGTGACGACATGCCGGTGAAGGCGATCAGCAGGATCCACGGCCACAGCTCGAGCGACGGGTTGCGCCATTCGTAGAGCGCCGGGATCAGGCCGAGCACCGACTGGATGATCAGCATCCAGAAGATGATTCGCACAACGCTGTCGGTCCGCGTCAGCGACTTGACCAGGACCAGCGAGATGCCGAAGCACATTGCCGCGCCCAGCACGACCAGATGTCCCGGATCGACCGAGCCGACGCCTGGGCGCACGATGATCACGACACCGATCAGCCCGAGCGCCACGGCCCCGAGCTTCGGCCGGGTGAGCCTTTCGCCGAGAAAGGTGACCGCAAGGATCGCCGTCCAGATCGGCGTCGTGAATTCGATCGAGATCAGCACCGCCAAAGGGATCAGCGTCAGGGCGTAGAGCCACGCCGCCTGGCCGGTATAGTGAACCACGTTGCGCGTGACATGGGCGAGGGGGCGCCCAGTGCGCATGGCGGCAAAGCCGCCATTTTGCATGACCAGCGGCAGCAGGATGAAAAAGCCGATCACCGAGCGCAGCTCCAGCACCTGGAAAACGTTGAGCTCGGCCGTGGTGGCGCGGCCCGCGACCGACATCGCCAGGAACGAGGCGATCGACAGCGCCATCCAGAACGCGGCCTTGGGGATGGAAGGGGTGGGTGCCATTTCCGCTATGTCGCAGGCCGTGGCTTTTGCCGCAACCGCTAGCAGCCGCATTCTTCTGGGCCAGCCGGATGTTGCAAAACAGTCATGTTGAAGGCGGAACCTGGCACGACAGGGGGCGTTGAGTTCCGAATATCGGAAGTGCTTCGCAGGTGCCTTTCAATGTCGATAGGAGAATTTCGATGAGATCATTTGCGCAATTTGCGCTTGCTGGTTGCCTGTTGGTCACGGCAGGCGCGGCACATGCCGACGAGTCCAGATTTCTCCAGTCGTTCAAGGGCAATTTCACCGGCAAGGGCATCGTCAAGGTGACTACCGACGCGCCGACGGTGAATGTGTCCTGCACGTTCAGGTCAAACGCGACGTCGACCTCATTGTCGCTCGATGGCAATTGCCGAGGGCTTATCGTGGTGACGCGCGCCATCAGCGCGGACCTGAGGACTGCCGGAGCGAAATATAGCGGCACTTATGTCGGGTCTCGTACCGGGCCTGCGCAATTGAACGGCACCCGTTCGGGCAACGCGATCAATCTCGGCATCCGTTGGGCCAAGGAGGTCAATGGTGACCGAAAGGCGCAGATGAAGGTCGAGAAACGAGGCGAGAACGGCATGCGGCTGACGGTGATCGACACTGATCCGAAAACCGGCAAGAGCATGGTGACAAGCAGGATCGATCTGCAGCGCACCTAAATCTCGACAGCTGATATCCATTATCAGTCTTCCAGCGGCTCTGGCGGGTGGGTGTCGCGGCCTTTGCCGAACGTATAGCCGGTTTCCACCGCCTTGCGGCCGAACTTGTCGCGCAGTGAATCGATGGCGCCTTCGGCCATGGCCCGCTTTCGCGACTGGACATCGACCAGATCGGGCGGATCGGCCTTGTCATCGGCGGAAAGATCGCTGACGCCTATGCCGAGCAGCCGGTATTTGGTGCCGTCGGTTTCCTTGCGCAGCAGCTCGACCCCGGTCGAAAAGATACGGTCGGCGAGCCGGGTCGGGTCGCCGAGCTGGCGGTTGCGGGTGCGGATCTTGAAATCCTGCGTCTTCAGCTTGAGCACCACCGTGCGCCCGGCGATGCCGGATTTCTTCAGCCGCGCCGAGACCTTTTCCGAAAGGCCCCGCAGCACCGAGACCAGCTCGTCCAGCGAAGCGATATCGGTGTCGAAAGTGGTTTCGGCCGATACGCTCTTGGCGTCCTGGTCGGGATCGACGCGGCGGACGTCCTCGCCGCGCGAGAGCCGGTAAAGCCGGTCGCCCATCACGCCATAGCGGCGCATGAGGTCGCCACGGTCCATCTTCTGGAGCTGGCCGATGGTGCGGATGCCGTCCTGTTCGAGCGTGGCGTTGAATGCCTTGCCGACCCCCCAGATCATGCTCACCGGCTGTACGGCGAGGAAACCCACGGCTTCCGCTTCGCCGATGACCGAGAAGCCGCGCGGTTTGCGGAAATCCGACGCCACCTTAGCCAGGAACTTGCAGTAGGACAGACCTGACGAAACGGTGATGCCGATCTCCTTCTCGACGGCCAGCGCGAAACGGGCCAGCACCACCGCCGGCGGCAGGCCGTGCAGCCGTTCGGTTCCGGCAAGGTCGAGAAACGCCTCGTCGATCGAGAGCGGCTCGACCAGCGGCGTCAGCGCCTGCATCATGGCGCGCACCTCGCGCCCGACGACCATGTATTTTTCCATATTGGGCGGGATAACCACCGCTTCGGGGCAAGCCTCGAGCGCCTTGAACATGGGCATGGCGGAACGCACGCCCCTTATCCGGGCGATGTAGCAGGCGGTGGAGACGACGCCGCGCTTGCCGCCGCCAATGATCAGCGGCTTGTCCTTCAGCGCCGGGTTGTCGCGTTTTTCGATTGCCGCATAGAAAGCGTCGCAGTCGATATGGGCCAGATGCAGCCGGTACAGCTCGGGATGACGGGCAAGCCTGGGGCTGCCGCATCGCTCGCAGCGCCTGGCGTCGCTGCGCTGAAAGGCCAGGCAGTCGCGGCAGAAACCGTGATCAGGATTATTGACAGGAGCCGCCATCGCTGCGAACATAAAGAGAACAAACACAATGGTACGACAGTGCAAGGCTAGCGACAAGCTTGGCCTGGGGAGAACGCATGAGCACGACCATAGTGCCGCTGGCGCCTGAGCTCTGGCCTGAATTCGAAGATCTCTTCGGCAAGCAGGGCGCCTGCTACGGCTGCTGGTGCACGCATTTCCGGCTGGCGCCGGCGGCTCGTCGCGAAAGCAGCCGCGAACGCAACAAAGACCACATCAGGGCGCGCATCGAAGCAGGCCCGCCACCGGGCATGCTGGCGTTCGAGGACGGCAAGGCAGTCGGCTGGATGCAGATCGGGCCGCGCGCCGACGTGCCCGAGTGGAACAACCGGGGCCGGGGCTCGGCTCCGGTCGATCCCGCGGACGCATCGGATCCGAGCGTCTGGGCAATTTCCTGTTTCTTCATCCGCGCCAAGGCACGGGGCCGGGGCATCAGCCATCGCCTGGTCGAAGGCGGCATCGATTTCGCCCGCAGGAACGGCGCGCGAATGGTGGAAGCCTGCCCGATAGACCTGTCGAAGGATTCACGCTCCATCGGGCTGTTCGTGGGCTCGTCGCGCGTGTTCGAGAAGGCCGGGTTCGAGCGGCTCCTGGAACGCAAGGCGGGCCGGCCGTTGATGCGGCTGGTGCTGGAGCCGAGCGCCTGAACTTCGCCGTCTTGCAGTTGTGACGGTCTTTCCCTACCAGAAGTAGGAGACAATTTTGCCTTTTCGACCAAACGGAGAATTCTACGTGAACCGGATGTTGCCAATCGCCTTTACCGCGCTTCTGCTCAGCGCGCCCGCTTTCGGCCAGAGCGTCGACAGCCAGGGTGCGAAGCAGCTATCCGAGAACCTGTCCCGCTATGTCGGCAAACAGGCCCTCGACAAGGGCATCCTGAAGGTCTCGGTCGAAGGCGGCGCCTACAAGATCATGTTCGATTTCAAGGCGCTCGCCGGCACCTTGCCCGACCAGAAGCCGTTGAAATTCGACTTTGCGCCCTACGCCCTGCTGGTCAAGCCGCGCAGTGACGGGACCTGGGATGTCTCGATGGATCTTTCGCACAGCGCCTCCTTCGAGTTCAACGGGCCGCAGGGGCTGCAGAGCACGCAATTTTCTATCAAGGACGGCAAGGGTTCCGGTGTCTACGACCCCAATCTGGCGGCCTTTACCAGCGGCACCAGTTCGATGGCGGGCATGACGATGGTGTCGCAAGATGCCAAGCAGCACATGGAAGTCAGCGCCGACGCCGGCACCGCGACCATGGCCGCCACCAAGGCTGCCAATGGCGGGGTCGATTTCGCGTTGTCGCAAAAAGTGTCGAACTTTGTCGAGGCGATCAAATTCGACGATCCCGAAAGCGGACTGAAATTCCCGGTCACCGTCAAATCACCGGAACTGTCGGTGGATGCCAAAGGCAAGGGCGTGCAGACCAAGCCGCTGCTCGATCTCCTGGCATTTGCCGTCGCCAATGAGAATGAAGCCACGCTGAAAGCCAACCAGGCGCAGCTCAAATCGCTTCTGCTCGCCGCGCTTCCGGTGTGGGAGCGCATCGACGGGACATACGGGTTCAAGAATTTCGCGGTCGAGAGCCCGGTCGGCACGTTCGGCGCGGCGCAGCTCAGCACCGCCTTCGGAATGGATGGCGTCGCCCAGAGCGGTACGATCGGCTACGGGATCAAGGCATCTGGGTTGACCGTGCCGCAGCAGCTTCTGCCGAACTGGAGCATAGCGCTGCTGCCGACCGATATCGACCTGAACTTCGGCGGCGCCAATATCGATCTCGACAGCATGGCGAAGAAGGCAATCGAAGCCTTTGATCTTAACAAGAACCCGCCGCTGTCGGCCGAATTTGGAGAGCAGCTCAAAACCGATTTCATGGCCAAGACGCCGAAGGTGGTCATTGGCCATAGCACCATCAAGAACAAGGATACCGAAATCGCCTTGGAAGGCGAAATGACGTTTCCTGGCGAGAAGCCGGAAGCCAATGTGACGGTGGACGTCGCCGGCTTCGACAAGATCGTCGAGGGCTTGCAGGAAGCGGCGAAATCGGAACCGGAGGTGGCGCAGTACGTGCCTGTGGCCCTGATGGTGAAAGGGTTCGGCAAGACCTTGACGGACGGCCGCATGGAATGGGTCGTCAACGCCAAGCCGGACGGTTCGGTCATTGTCAATGGCGTCATGCTGAAGCCGGCCGATCCTGCCGAGGACGACAGCATTGACGATGGCGGCGACGAGACGGACCAGGCGGATCCGACACCGTAGCCACTCGGCTCACCAAAGCGCGTCGCCTTCGAACGGATTGGCGCGACGCGCCTCAAGCCTTCGTTTTATACTTGTCGCTCAAAACGGGCGGGCGACAAGAGTCAGACTTCGCTCGACCTGGCGATCGGGGCGCCGCCTTGGGATCGTCACTCATATGGAATGCTCGTGGTTATCGTCGCCCAGCGGCAGCGCGCGCAACGCCTTGCCGACGGAGGCCGGTGGCGTGCCGGTTTCCTCAGCAAAACGCAGCAATGTGGGTTCGTGGGCGAGAACGAACTGCAGCACACCGGCCAGAAATCCCGGCTCGCCGGCAGCTTTGCGGATCGAATGCGCCTCGATGCCGGTGATCGCCAGGAAGCGAGGCAGCAGTTCGGGATCAGAGGCGACGAAGGCCAGAGCCTTCACGGCAATGGTTTCGGCCTCTTCGCGCATTGACGCTGCGTTTGCCATCATTACCTTTCAGGGTATGCGGAATGTGAGTCTCTTCCGCAGTAATGGCAAGCGTCGCTTGCGGCAAGTCGTTACCTCTTCAGTGCGGGACCCGAGGTGGAAACGGAGCAGCTTTTCTCGCCGCAGGTTTCCGTTTCGTCAATCATATTGCCGTAGAGTCGACCAGGGTTTGGTGCGTCCCGGAAGGGCGCATAACGGCCGCCTTCGAGCGGAACAGCGGCCGGGACGGGATATCGATGCCTAAGAAGGTCATGATCGTCGAGGACAATGAGCTCAACATGAAGCTCTTTCGGGACCTCATCGAAGCAAGCGGTTACGAGACAGTTCGCACCCGCAACGGTCTGGAAGCGCTCGATCTGGCGCGTCAGCACCGGCCGGATCTCATTTTGATGGACATCCAGTTGCCTGAAGTGTCTGGGCTGGAGGTGACGAAATGGCTGAAGGAAGACGACGACCTGCACGTCATCCCGGTCATTGCCGTCACTGCCTTCGCGATGAAGGGCGACGAGGAGCGCATCCGCCAGGGCGGCTGCGAGGCTTATATCTCCAAGCCGATCTCGGTGCCGCGCTTCATCGAAACCATCAAGTCTTACCTGGGTGATTCCTGATGCACCTTGCCGCCAAAGCCGGAGCCTTGTGAAATGACCGCTCGGATTCTCGTCGTCGACGACATCCCTGCCAATGTCAGGCTGCTGGAGGTTCGGCTGCTGGCCGAATATTTCGAGGTGTTGACCGCCACCAACGGCCCGGATGCGATCGAGACCTGCGAGAACGGTAAGGTCGACGTCGTGCTGCTCGACGTCATGATGCCGGACATGGACGGCTTCGAGGTCTGCCGCCGCCTGAAGAGCGATCCGGCGACGTCGCATATTCCAGTGGTAATGATCACCGCACTCGACCAGGTTTCCGACAGGGTGCGCGGGCTTGAGGTCGGCGCCGACGATTTCCTGACCAAACCCGTCAACGACCTGCAACTGATGACGCGCGTCAAGAGCCTCGTCAGGCTGAAGTCGCTGACCGACGAGTTGCGGCTGCGCGCTTCGACCACGCGCAACATCGGCATCGAAGAGTTGCTCAGCCGCAATTTCGCCTCCGAGGACACGACGCCGAAAGTGCTTCTGATCGATGAGCGCAAATCGTCGATCGAGCGCGTCCAGAAGATGCTGCGCGACTGTGCTGACCTGGATGTCGCCAGCGATCCGCATGCCGGCTTCTTCCAGGCGGCGGAGACGCCCTATGAATGCGTGATGATCTCGACGAGCTTCGCCGATTTCGATCCGCTTCGGCTCTGCTCGCAACTGCGCTCGCTCGATCGCACACGCTTCCTGCCGATCATCCTGCTGGCGGAGGAGGGCGAGGAGGAGCGCATCATCCGTGGTCTCGAACTCGGCATCAACGACTATCTGATGCGGCCTATCGACCAGCAGGAACTGACGGCGCGGTTGCGCACCCAGGTGCGCCGCAAGCGCTACAACGACCAATTGCGCGCCAGCGTGACGCAGACGATCGAAATGGCGGTGACCGACGGGCTGACCGGGCTGCACAACCGCCGCTATCTCGACAGCCATCTCCAGACGCTGTTCGACCGCGCCGTGGCGCGGCGTCGGCCGCTGTCGGTGATGATCACCGACCTCGATCGCTTCAAGTCGATTAACGACACGCACGGCCATGACGGTGGCGACGAGGTGCTGCGGGAATTCGCGCGGCGGCTGCGCAAGAACGTGCGCGGCATCGATCTGGCCTGCCGGTTCGGCGGTGAGGAGTTCGTAGTGGTCATGCCTGACACCGATGGAGCGATCGCCGAAAAGGTGGCCGAACGCATCCGCGCCGAAATCGCCCAGATGCCGTTCGTCATCGGGCCTGACGGCAAGGCCATCGAGGTCACCGTCAGCGTCGGCGTGTCGTCGGTGCTGAAGGGGGTGGATACGGTGGCGGCGCTGATGAAACGCGCCGATCTGGCGCTCTATGAAGCCAAGAGCGGTGGCCGCAACCGCGTCGTCGCCAAGGCTGCCTGACGGACCGGGTAAGAGTATCCGTCAATCCGGCAAGGTTACCCATTTACCTTAATCCAAGCGATTCACGAGGCTTGGTTAAGAAACTGTTGATTTTCATAAGCTCTTGCGCAAATGTGCGGCCACAGACAGAGCGACGCCGGCACGAGGACAGACAGCCGGGTCGATCAAAAAATACCCCATGATGCTCAGGTCCGCCGCATCTCCTGGGTCCGTGGGGTCGGCCGGCCGGCGCTGGCACATAGTGGCCTCCTCGTACCGCTGCCAAACGCCGACCGGCCCCCTTTCAAAATAGCATCAGGATTCTGCGCCAAGCTTCGGAAATCAGGGGCTTTTTGCGCACGAGATGTCGACAGCGCTTCCTGGCCTGTAAAAGGCGAGCTCCGATGTGAAGAGCTGCGGCGTACGCTCTCTTGCCATTCGGCAGAGGGCGTTGCTCCTCACTTCATACATATGGCGCCCAGGGGGCTTGCTTCAAGCCTGGGTTCCTCCCGTAAAACCGCGGCCCTAGCCAATGGGAGCGGAGTGACGGGAATGCGTGCACCGACAGATGGATCGCGTCGAAATCATGCGGTGATTGTCGCCGGGGGCGGCCCGACAGGATTGATGCTGGCAGGCGAACTCGCATTGGCGGGCATCGACGTCGCCATTGTCGAGCGGCGCCCGACCCAGCAACTGATTGGCTTGCGCGCGGGTGGCCTGCACGCACGCACAATCGAGGTGCTCGACCAGCGCGGGATCGCCGACCGGTTCCTCTGCCAGGGGCGATGCTTCCCGACCGTCGGCTTCCACATGATCCGTTTGGACATCAGCGACTTTCCCACCCGGCACAACTATCTGCTGGCGCTGCGGCAAAACCACATCGAGCGGATATTGGCCGACTGGATCAGCGAATTGGGGGTGCCGATCCATCGCGGACAGGAAGTCACGGATTTCATGCAGGACGACAGTGGCGTGGATGTGGGGCTTTCCGATGGCCGACGGATGAAGGCGCAGTACCTCGTCGGATGCGACGGTGGACGCAGCACGATCCGCAAGGCGGCGGGCATCGAATTCGCTGGATGGGATCCGACGATGAGCTGGATGATCGCCGAGGTCGAGAAGTCGGAAGAACCGCCATTGGGCTT
This sequence comes from Mesorhizobium sp. B2-6-4, assembly GCF_006441495.1. NCBI lineage: Bacteria > Pseudomonadati > Pseudomonadota > Alphaproteobacteria > Hyphomicrobiales > Phyllobacteriaceae > Mesorhizobium > Mesorhizobium sp. B2-6-4. The sequence continues at coordinate 9,308 of NZ_VFUE01000039.1, read as the reverse complement.
TCGCAGCGACGCCCGCGGAACCCATGCGATAGGCAAGATCGAGGACGGCGACCGGTTGGGCATCGTGCTGACCGAGAAACAACTGATCATCGGTGGTGAACCGACATTGGACGATCTCCGCGAGGCGCTCACCGTTGTCTATGGCACCGATTTCGGCGTCCACAGTCCGACTTGGCTCTCTCGTTTCACCGATATGACGCGCCAGGCTGCCGCTTACCGCGACAGACGTGTCCTGCTGGCCGGCGACGCTGCGCATATCCATCCCCCAATGGGCGGACAGGGCCTCAACATCGGCGTGCAGGACGCGGTCAACCTGGGATGGAAGCTGGCCCAGGTCGTCAAACGGGCATCACCGGACAGTCTGCTCGACAGCTACCATGCCGAGCGCCATCCGGTCGCCGCCCGCGTGTTGCGCAACACGATGGCGCAGGTCGCGCTTCGCCGCATGGATGATCGCACCAAAGCCCTGGGCGACACCATCGCCGAACTGCTCGCCATGGATGAACCACGCAAACGAATCGCCGCAGAGATGTCCGGCCTGGGTGTCCACTACGACCTCGGGGAGGGGCACGCGCTGCTTGGGTGGCGAATACCCGACCTCGATCTGCTCACCGCCAGCGGGCCGGTGCGGCTGTTTACCTTGCTGCACCATGCCCGGCCGGTGCTGATCAACCTCGGCACGCCCGGCAGACTTGACATCAAGCCGTGGGCGGATCGGGTCCAGCAGGTCGACGCCGTGTACGACGGCGACTGGGAGCTGCCAGTTCTCGGGGCCGTCGCCGGGCCCGACGCGGTGCTGATCCGCCCCGACGGGTACGTGGCATGGGTTGGTTCCGGAAGCCAACAGGGACTGGCCGATGCGCTGACCACCTGGTTCGGGCCGCCCGCTGCTGTGGCGTAGCAGGGTCGAGGCCGGCCTGGCGCATCGCCCGCAAACGCGTGCTTGTCATGCGTTGCGAGCTTTTACGGTGCTAGGTCTCCTGACATCCCGTTGACAGGAGGTACCATCTGTGCAGAAATTGGTTGGACCATTGGACCACTTGGAACGCGCGTGGATCAAAACAGCCTGCCACCTATTCAGACGACGGCGCGTGACGACGCCGTGCTGAAGGCGTTGGTAGGCTTTGTTCGTGCCGAGGCCCTCCAGCCGGGCGAGCGGCTGCCAACGGAACGCATCCTGGCCGAGCGGCTGAAGGTCAGCCGCAACACGGTGCGCGAGGCGCTGACGCGCTGGGAAGGGCTCGGGCTGGTCGAGCGCCGGCAAGGCAGCGGCACCTATCTCAAGGCAGCCGTTTCGCCGGACATGTTGCATCTGCCGCTGACGCTTGCGGGCGGCAACGACTTCACCAGCCTGATGCAGACGCTTGAAATCCGTCGCGCGCTGGAGGCGGAAGCCGCCGCCCTTTGCGCCGAACGCGCGAGCCAGACCGATATCGCCGAAATCGAGCGCAAGCTCGACATCATGGAGCAGGCGTTCCGCACGCGCGAGGGCATGTCTTCGGAAGAGGACTGGGAGTTCCACCAGGCGATCTACAGGGTTTCCGGCAACCCGCTGTTCGAACAGATCATCGCCGCCATGCACGAATTGTTCCACCGCTTCTGGGAGCATCCGCTGGGCGTGCGCGATTTCGGCCACGCCAGTTTTCCCTATCATCGGACCATTTACGAGCGCATCGCCGCGCGCGACCCGCACGGCGCCCGCGCCGAAGCGCTCAAGCTGATCGCCACCGTCGAGGACGATCTCAAGCGCGGCGCCGCCAAACTCAAACTTTCGAGCCAGACATGAACGAGCATCCCTCAGGTTTCGATCACGACTATCTTGCCGAGGCGGCGACGCTTCTGGCGCATGACGAACCTTTCCCCGGTGGGGCGGTGGTGCCGCCGATCTACCAGACATCGCTGTTCACCTTCGCCAACTATGCCGAGATGGCGGATACTTTTGCCGGCAAACGGAAGCAGCCGATCTATTCGCGCGGCGACAATCCGACGGTGATGGAGTTCGAGGCACGCGTCGCCGCGCTCGAGGGCGCCGAGGCCGCGCGCGGCTTTTCCAGCGGCATGGCGGCGATCAGCGCCACGGTGCTCGCCTTCGTCGGCGCCGGCGAGCGCATCGTTGCGGTGCGCAATTGCTATGGTGATGCCTATCGGCTGTTCGAGCGGCTTTTGCCGCGGCTCAACATCAGGGTCGACTATGTCGACGGCTCCGATCCGGATGCGGTGGCGGCGGCCCTTCCGGGCGCCAGGCTGCTCTATCTGGAGAGCCCGACCTCGATGATGTTCGAGTTGCAGGACTTGGCTCACCTGACCCGGCTGGCGAAGGAGCAGGGCATCGTCACCACGATCGACAATTCCTGGGCGACACCGGTGTTCCAGAAGCCGATCACGCATGGCGTCGATCTGGTGCTGCATTCGGCTTCGAAATATCTCGGCGGCCATAGCGATACGGTCGCCGGCGTGGTGGCAGGCTCGGCCGCCCACATCAAGCACATCAACGAGCAGACTTATTCCTATCTCGGCGGCAAGCTTTCGCCCTTCGAGGCCTGGCTCTTGCTGCGCGGGCTGCGCACGCTGCCGCTGCGCCTGCCGCACCACATGAAGAGCGGGCTTGCCATCGCCGAACGGCTGAAGGCGCACGGCAATGTCGAGCGCGTCAACCACCCCGCCTATTCGAACCATCCGGGCAAGGCGACGCTTGCTGGTTACGCGGGGTTGTTCTCCTTCGAGGTCACCGAGGATATCGACATCCCTGTCTTCGTGGATGCGTTGAAATATTTCCGCATCGGCGTGAGCTGGGGCGGCCATGAGAGCCTGGTCGTGCCCGCCAAGGCGTCGCTGGAGCAGACGCCGGGACTGAATTCGATGGCGCGCTTCGGCGTCAGCCCCCGAACCATCCGCTTCAATGTCGGATTGGAGAATGTCGAGGACCTGTGGGCCGACGTGGCGCAGGCCTTCGAAAAAGCCAGAAAATAACAAGCCGCTTCAAAATGGGAGTCTTGAAGATGAAAAAACTGACCGCCATGCTTGCCACAGCCGCGGGATTGGCAATTTCCGCCGGAAACGCGCTGGCCGATTCGACCCTGAAAATGGTCGAAGTCATCACCAGCCCGCCGCGCACGGAGTTCCTGAAGAAGCAGATCGCCGAATTCGAAAAGGCCAATCCCGGCATCAAAGTCGAGCTGGTCTCGCTGCCCTGGGGCCAGGCCTTCGAGAAATTCCTGACCATGGTGCAGGCCGGCGATACGCCCGACGTGGTCGAGATGCCGGAACGTTGGATGGGCCTCTACGCCAACAATGCCCAGCTCGAGGATCTCGGCCCGTACATGGCCAAGTGGGACGACGCCAAGACGCTCGGCGACCGTGCCAAGCAGTTCGGCTCGACCGTCAACAACACCCAGTTCATGATCCCTTACGGCTACTATGTGAACGCGTTGTTCTGGAACAAGAAGCTGTTCAAGGAAGCCGGCCTCGACGGCCCGCCGGCCACGCTCGACGAGTTCGTCGCCGATTCCAAGAAGATCTCGGCGTTGCCCGGCAAATACGGCTACTGCCTGCGCGGCGGGCCCGGCGCCTTCAACGGCATGCACATGTTCATGAACATCGCCGCCGGCAAGGGCGGCTACTTCAACGAAGACGGCACGTCGACCATAAACGAGGAGGGCTCGGTCAAGGGCCTGCAGATGCTGGCAGACATGTACAAGCAGGGCCTGGCGCCCAAGGATGCGGTGAGCTGGGGTTTCAACGAAACCGTCACCGGCTTCTATTCCGGCACCTGCGCCATGCTCAACCAGGATCCGGATGCGCTGCTGGGTATAGCCGACAAGATGAGCGCAGACGACTTCGCCGTGGCGCCGCTGCCGGTCGGGCCGAGCGGCAAGTCCTATCCGACGCTCGGCTATGCCGGCTGGGCAATGTTCGCCAATTCGCAGCACAAGGACGACGCCTGGAAGCTGATGGCGACGCTGCTCTCGCCCAAGGACAATCTGGAATGGGCCAAGGAAGTCGGCGTCGTCCCGATCCACAACGGCGCCGACCAGGATCCGCATTTCAAGACCGAGCAGTTCAAGGGCTGGTTCACGGAGCTCAGCGACAGCGCCAAATATGAAATGGTGACGCCGCCGACGCATCTGGAGAATCTCGGCAATTTCGTCGACCAGGTGGCGATCAAGAATTTCCAGGAAGTGCTGCTGGGCCAAAAGACGGCCAAGGAGGTTGCCGACCAATGGGCCGCCTTCCTGACCAAGGAACAGCAGGACTGGATGGCGAAGAACAAGAAGTAGTTTTTCTTCCTTCTCCCCGTTCACGGGGAGAAGGTGGCCCGATAGGGCCGGATGAGAGGCGGCGCTACGTTCTGTCAGCCTGGCGCTGCCCCTCATCTGCCTGCCGGCATCTTCTCCCCGTATATGGGAGAAGGGTGCTGTCGCCTTCGCCGGCACCCACTCACCACTGTTGAGCCCAAATGACCTATGCCGTTTCCGAAATACGACCCGCCGGGAGGCCGCGCCGCAAGCGGCTGACGCACGCTGCCACCGAACCCTGGCTTTATCTCAGCCCGGCGATCATCCTGCTGGTCGTGGTGCTTTTGGTGCCGCTGGTCATCGGCATCAGCTATTCGTTCCGTAAGTTTTCGGCCTTCAAGTCGGAATATGTCGGGCTCGGCCAGTACCAGGCGATGCTGTCGGATGCCGTGCTCGGCCAGGCGCTGGTCAATACGTTGTGGTGGACGCTCTCCAGCCTGTTCTTCCAGTTCTTCCTCGGCCTTGGCCTGGCGCTGCTGCTCGACAAGCCGTTTCGGGGCCGCAAGGTGGTGCAGGCGCTGGTGTTCCTGCCCTGGGCGGTGCCGTCCTTCCTGTCGGGCCTGACATGGGCATGGCTGTTCAATCCGATCATCGGGCCGCTGCCGCACTGGCTGTTCGCGCTGGGGCTGAAGGCCGAGCCGACAAACGTTCTCTCTGATCCCTCGACCGCCATGTGGGGGCCGATCGTCGCCAATGTCTGGTTCGGCATCCCGTTCTTTGCCATCACGTTGCTGGCGGCACTGAAATCCATTCCCTCGGAACTGCATGAGGCGGCAGCGATCGACGGCGCCTCGCCCTGGCAACGCTTCACCAAGGTGACGCTGCCGTTCCTGGCGCCGACCATCGCCATCACGGTGATGCTGCGTACCATCTGGATCGCCACTTTCGCCGACCTGATCTTCGTCATGACCGAGGGCGGGCCGGCCGGGTCGACCAACACGGTGCCGGTCTACATCTATGTCAGTGCCTTCAAGTCGCTGGACAAGGGCTACGCATCGGCGGTTGCCGTGCTGCTGCTCGTCCTGCTCATTGCCTATGCGATCGCGCTGATCGCCATCCGCCGCTCCCTGGTGAGGCACGTCTGATGATTGCGGGACGCTCATCTTCGCAGCGCTTCTTCGGCGGCGTCGGGCTCTATGCGGCCATCGCGGCGTATGTGATCTTCGCACTGTTCCCGATCTTCTGGACGCTGAAGATATCGGTTACACCGGAACGGCTTCTCTATTCCGAAGGCATCACCTTCTGGCCGTCGCAGATGACGTTGCAGAACTTCGTCACCGTGCTCGAGGCGACCGACTTTCCGCGCTATTTCCTCAACAGCGTCATCGTCTCGGTTTCGACGGCTGCACTGGTGACTGTCATCGCGACGCTTGCCGGCTATGCCATGTCGCGCTTCACCTTTCGCGGCAAGGCGGCACTGGCGCTGATGCTGCTTTTGACCCAGACTTTCCCGCTAGTCATGGTCATTCCACCGATCTATCGCGTGATGGGCCAGATCGGCCTGATCAACAGCCTGACCGGGCTGATCATCATCTACACCGCCTTCAACACCGCGTTTGCAACCTTCCTGATGCAGTCCTTCTTCGACGGCATACCGAAGGACCTGGAGGAGGCGGCGATGATCGACGGCTGCACACGCGCGCAGGCGATGCGCCGGGTGATCGTGCCGCTGACGCTACCCGGCATGGGCGCCACGCTCGGCTTTGTCTTCACCGCTGCCTGGAGCGAACTCCTGTTCGCGCTGATGCTGATCTCCAGCGATGACAAGAAGACCTTCGCCGTCGGCCTGCTCACCTTCATCGGCAAGTTCGCCGTCGACTGGGGGCAGATGATGGCGGCGTCGATCCTGGCGCTGATCCCGGTCTGCATCTTCTTCGGCTTCCTGCAACGCTATCTCGTCACCGGCCTCACCGCCGGCGCCGTGAAGGGATAATCGATGGCTTCCGTTACGCTGGAAAAAGTCCGCAAAGACTATGGCGCCGTGCGTGTGCTGCACGCGGTCGACCTCGACATCGCCGACGGCGAGTTCGTCGTCCTCGTCGGTCCGTCCGGCTGCGGGAAATCGACGCTTCTGCGCATGATCGCCGGTCTGGAGGAGGTTTCCGATGGCGAGATCCGTATCGGCGAGCGGCTGGTCAACGACGTCGCGCCGAAGGACCGCGACATCGCCATGGTGTTCCAGTCCTACGCGCTCTATCCGCATATGGACGTGTCGAAGAACATGGGCTTCAGCCTGATGCTGAGGAAGGCGGAAAAGCAGGCGATCGACGCGCGGGTCGACGGCGCCGCCAGGCGGCTTGGGCTGGACAATTTTCTGCAACGCCTGCCGCGCCAGCTTTCCGGCGGCCAGCGCCAGCGCGTCGCCATGGGCCGGGCCATCGTGCGCGATCCCAAGGTCTTTCTTTTCGACGAGCCGCTTTCGAACCTCGACGCCAAGCTGCGCGTGCACATGCGCGCCGAGATCAAGGCGCTTCACCAGCAACTGAAGACCACATCGGTGTATGTCACGCATGACCAGATCGAAGCCATGACCATGGCCGATCGCATCGTCGTGATGCATGACGGCGTCGTCCAGCAGGTCGGCGCGCCGCTCGACCTCTATGACCGGCCGGCCAACATGTTCGTCGCCGGATTCATTGGCTCGCCCGGCATGAATTTCCTGCCGGCGAGTGTTGAGAAGGGCGGCAAGGCGGATGCCGTGCTGTCCGATGGCCAGAAACTGCGATTGCCGGATGGCCTGCCGCTCAGGGAAGGCGATGCGGTTACCGTCGGTTTGCGGCCGGAGCATATAAGGCTGGCGGATGACGGCCCGCTGCAAGGCGAAGTGGTGGTGGTCGAGCCGCTCGGCCTCTCGACGCAGTTCTACGTCAAGCTGGCCGGCCAGCAGCTTTGCGTGTTCGCCATGGGCCGCGCCGGCGTGAAGCCTGGCGAGACGGTGCGGCTATCGGCCGATCCGGCGGCGCTGCATGTTTTCGACCCGAAAAGCGCCGACCGGATAGGGTAGGGGCGCGGCCGCCGAGCGGCCACTCTGTTGCCCGCTGGGCACATTCTAACCATACGGCCTTTTGACGAGTCGAAACTTGCTTGACCCGGGCCAACCGCTTTGCGGAGCCACATTAATAGAAACCTCCTCCTGCCGCCATCATGTGGCGTCCTTTCATCAATCAGTTTGGTTCTTGAATCGCCGCAACGCAGCGGGGGGGGAGATTTATAATGCCTGCGAATAACAACTCCGCCGACGCTCGTATCACTGAACCATGCCGGAGAATGACCAGCCTAGGCCGGTGAACCGGTATGTCAGAAGACGGCTTCCGTCTGCCATCACGCTCGGAGACCGGAGAATTGCTTTCATACGCAGCGAAATCACGGAACAGATTCAGTCGCGAATTGACGCGTAGCGGACAGCGAGGGCAGCAGTATCAAGCCACGCTCTATCCCAGGGCGGCCGGCAAAGCAGCCTAAATCTCTTTGAACTCCACCGTCCGCGGCGGGATATGAGCTAGGCTCAGCCGTTTGGTATTCTTGATTTCTGGTCAACTGCCGCCCTACTTTGGGCCATCATCAGGGACCTAGACGAATGATCTCGGTTTGCGGATACATCGGGGCGGTGATCGGTTGGAAGGCGCTCGAAAACGCCGGCGACATCCTAGATAAGATCGGCGAGACGCTGTTTGGCGGACGTTATAAAGCGATCTACGAGGACGTCGCATCCAAGCTGCGCGCTCATACAGGCGCGGTTCCAGCAAACCACGATTTGGAGCACGCCATTCGACTCAGTGAACTCACCTCTTCACTCGTGATGGTGCGCATGTATGTCGATACGCAAGAGGCCGACCAGTTGCGGCTTGGCGGACGGCCGCCGGAGCGTCGCGCGAGGATTCAGTTCGCTAGTGCCGCGCGCCGCTATCTGCATAAGCAGATCGGATTGGGCGGGCCATTCAAGCTTGAATCCAACAAGGACGTTGTCGATGAAATAGAGACAAACTTGGACGGCGCGCTATCGGCTCGCGACTTTGCAGCGGTCCAGGCGAGTCTGGATGCAGCGTGCAAACGCGTCCTGCGCGATCTCATCGCCGGAACGGAGCAGGGAAAGGACCAACTGGCCGTTCCTGCCGATTTCGCGTCATTTTTTCGTGGAAAGGCGACAGATGATGAGCCGGGCTGGGCTCTTATTTTCCTTGCCTTCATGCGGGAGGCATTGAAGCAAAATCACAAAGCGGAGGTCGCCTTCATCGCGTCTCGCCTTGGGTATTTGCGCAATTCGCTACCGAAACTCGAAGCCAAATTTGACCAATTTTTGCAGATAGCGAATTCGATAAAGAACGACACATCTGATATTAAAGATAATATATCTAAAATCCTAGCAATAGTTCAGAGACGTGAGTCTTACGTAATTGGTGGAATCCAATTTGAATTTCCTATTAAAATTGAAATAGCCATAAATGATCGTGGAGAGCTTATCATTTTCCACAGTCGGCCGTTTAACGATGATTTGTCTAAACTCGAATTCAATATGGACGAAGATCGACTCTCTCTAATCATGATTAAAGGATTCTCTTGTAATATACCAATAAGATCTGAGTTATCTGTGTTTATGAGAAAGTCTACTCAGGCTCTACTGGTGCTTGTGAACGAGGAAGGTGGAAATCTAGTCGAGGGTGACTACGTGCCATTGCATGTCATGAAAAGGTACTTGGAACCACTTTCTTGTGGCTAGGGCAAAGCTGCGTAGAGACAAATTCTCTGGATCCTTGCTGAGGCGCCGTGGCTTTTGTCGTGGAGATTTATGCGGTGACGACGCGCACGCCTTTCGCGGTTTATGAGAGCCGCTCGACAAGGCCCCCGCCTCACGCGGGCTTTGTGACTATAGCAGCCCTATCGGTAGCGCGATCCATTATGTTGGCCGTTATGCTGGGTTTGACTACCATCCAATGAAATCGTAAGCGGTGTTCTCAGGCCACGGCCTTTAGCTCAGGCGCCCGGATGTAGGCCCACGGCAGCAGGTCGTCGATC
>NZ_VFUE01000038.1:0-28517 GCF_006441495.1 Mesorhizobium sp. B2-6-4 | reverse complement strand
TCAAGGCATGGCCTGTATGAAGACCGTTCAGCATGCGCAGGGCAAGGCCGGTACGACTACCGATCAGCAAGCGCAGGGCAAGGCCGGTACGACTACCGACCAGAGTTCAACCGCTTCAATCAACAATATATCCGTCGAGCAGAAGACCGAAATCACCAACGTCATCCGCGAGACGAAGGTGGAACCGGTCTCGAACCTCGACGTGGACATTTCGGTCGGCGTGAAAGTGCCGAAGCAGAAGGTGCGGCTGCATCGACTTCCGCACCGGATCGTCGAAATCGTTCCTGCCTATGAGAGCTATGAATATTTCCTCCTGGCGGATGGCAGGATTGTTATTGTCGATCCGAACTCATATGAGATCGTCGCTATCCTGAGTTAGGAACCGAGCCGACTAGCAAAAGCCCGCTCTCCATCGAAAGCGGGCTTTTGCGGCGCCTTCGGGCTCGAAAAATGTCAGTCGTGCGTCCCCTATTCACTCCGCTGCCATGTCGGGTGCCCGGCTTCGTACCGGGCCTAGCGCGTCGGCGTTCTGCACCAGTGCGCGCATGTAGCCCAATGCGAAGGCCTTGCCGGCGTGCCATGGCGCGTCGCAGGCCATCTCAGGCGTGTGATCGGGTATCATGACGCCTTGATAATTCTCGTCGCGCAGAATGCGCACGATCTCGGCCATGTCGATGTCGCCGTCGTCGACGAAGGTTTCGTGATATTTCGGCACTTTGCCCCGCACATTGCGGAAATGGATATAGCCGATGCGGCCACGCCGCGCGAAACGGCGCACATGGCTGTAGATCTCCTCGGTCTGCGGCATCTCCTGCAGCGAGCCGAGGCAGAGCTCCAGCCCGTTGGCGGGCGAGTCGACGATATCCATCAGCCGATCATATTTCTGCGGCCGGTTGACGAGGCGCGCCGTGCCGCGCAGCGCCTCGGCGGGTGGATCGTCCGGATGCGCAGCCATCACGACGCCGGCCTCTTCGGCCACCGGTACGATTTCGCGCAGAAAGACGCCAAGCCGTTCCCACAGTTCTTCTTGCGAGACCCTGACAGGCGCGGCGCCGGCTCGGCCCGGCCGGTAGCGCATATTCCAGACCACTCCGTCGGGCAGCGGCAGGTCGGGATCGATATTGGACAAATCGAGCCCCACGGACATGGCGTCGCCGCGCGCGAATGGCCCGCGCTGCCAGCCCCACACGCCCGCGATCGAGAAGTTGTAGCCTATGCAGGGAATGCCGGCCCGGCCGGCGTCACGCACCAGGCGCTTGAGGCCGTCGAGCTGCCTCGACCGATCGGGGCCGCCGAGCAGCACGTCGGACCAGAAGCGCGGCGACAGGTTTTCGATGCCGGCGATCTCCAGGCCGTTGTCGCGTACGGTTTTCACCAGTCCGGTGAAATCCTCGTAGCTCCACAATCCATCCGTTGAACAATCGCCCCAGCCATCCGTTTCGGTGCCGGCCGACAGCGAGGGATCGCGGCCGCGAAAATAGTTGGTCAGATGCGCAACGACATGCGTTGCGCCGGCCTGCCGGGCAAAGCGGAAATTCTCCGGCGTCAGCGAATCGCGATAGAGGCCAAGTCCGATCTTCATCCGCGTTACCCTACTTGACGCCGATGCCGGCGGTGAGGCCGCCATCGATCTTGTAGTCAGCGCCGGTGCAGAAGCCGGCTTTCGATGAACACAGGAAAGCGATGAGTTCCGCCACTTCCTCCGGCTCGCCGATGCGGCCGAGCGGATGGGCGGCGCCGAAGCGTCTGTAGGCTTCTTCGACATCGGCGTCGCTTCCATTGTCGCCACGCGCTGCCTTCTCGAGGATTGGCGTGCGGATCGAGCCCGGGCTGACCGAATTGACCCGGATGCCGGCCGCGGCATAGTCGAGCGCCAGCGAACGCGTCAGCGTGTGGATGGCGCCCTTGGCCGTGGCATAGGCGGCGACGTTCTGCTGGCAGGCGAACCCCTGCACCGAGGCGACATTGACGATGGCACCGCCGCCTCGGCGGATCATTTCGGGAATGCCGAAATGCGCGGTCAGGTAGATCGACCCGACATTGACCGTCATCGCCCGGTTCCAGGTTTCCCAGTCGGTGGTGGTCGCCGTGCCGTAGGGGTGGACCGCCGCCGAATTGACGATGATGTCGATGCCGCCGAACCTCGCGACGCCCGCTGCGACCGCGTCGCGCACCTGGTCGGAAACGGAGACATCCACCGTTTGCACCAGCGCATTCGCTCCGGCCTTGGCGAGGCTCTCCTGCATGGCGGCATTGGCCGCCCGGTCGATGCCGCAGGCGATGATCGCAGCGCCGCCTCGCGCCAGGCGACTCGCAGTGGCGAGCGCGATGCCGGTCGTGCCGGTGATCAGCGCCACCTTGTTCTCAAAATCAGACATGATGCAAATCCTTGGAAGATGCCGGACCCGGATGCACCGGGTTTGCCGCCGACATACGGGCGTTTTCGAGGTCGTCGGGAACGAAGCGCAAGCCGAAATCGAGATGCCGGCTCATCAGGTAGCAGTAGGCAATGCGGTCGCGCGCGCGCAGCGCCGCGATGATCTCGCCATGCGCGTGGCGTGTTTCGCTCAGCACCGGCCGGATGGATTTGCCGACGGTCATGATGTGCAGGATGACCGGCGACAGGAACTGATAGGTCTGCACCAGCATGCGGTTGCCGGCGAGCTTCATCAGCGCCAGATGGAAATCGAAATCGCGTTGCGCGGCTTCCTGGACATCCTTGCTGGTCTCGATCAGGCCATTGACCTCGTCCAGGGCTTCAAGTTCGGCGGCGCTGGCATTGAGGATGATGTGGTCGCCGACGCTCACTTCGATGATGCGGCGAAATCCTTGTATGTCGTGAAAGGACGTTTTCGATATGTCCATTTGCGCGGCGAAAAAATTCTGGATCGCGACATTCTGGCGATCGGCGAGCACCGCGCCGACGCGCGGCTTGGGATCGATCAGCCCATAGGTTCGGATGGTGCGCAGCGCCTCGCGTATCGTGTTGCGGCTGGCGCCGAACAGTTCGCCAAGCTCCCGTTCGGTGGGCAGCACATCGCCGATGGACATGGCGCGATTGCGGATGAGGTCGAGGATCTGCCGCACGGTCTGGTCGACGGCGGAACTGCTGATCCCGGCTTCGTCTGCCGCCTCCATCGAATCGTGGCTCGCCTGTTCCACCGCAAAACTCCTTGCTATTTGTTGGACCACCCTAGGGCTCGATCCACAGGAAATCAACTGTATGGCGACGGAAAGGTTCTGTTGACAGGCTTGTGGTCCGACAATATGGTCGCCGCCAACCCTGAGGAGGCTTCATGGAACAGTGCTGGCGCTGGTATGGTCCCGATGATCCGGTGACGCTTGAACATGTCAGGCAGGCCGGCGCCACCGGCGTTGTCTCCGCGTTGCACCAGATCTATGACGGCCGCGCCTGGCCTGAGGCCGATGTGCTCGAGCGCAAGCGGATCATCGAGGCGGCTGGCCTGAAATGGTCGGTCGTCGAGAGTATTCCGGTGCACAATTCCTTCAAGATCGGCGCGCCCGAGCGCGAGCGCTATGCCGGCTACTACCGCGACAGCATCCGGGCGCTCGCCAAGGCCGGCATCGAGACGATCTGCTACAATTTCATGCCGGTGGTGGACTGGACCCGCACCGACCTAATGTATCGCCTGCCGACAACCGGCTATGCGCTGCGCTTCGATGCGATCGATTTCGCGGCCTACGATCTTTTCGTGCTGCAGCGCAAGAACGGTGCGGCAAGCTATACGCCGGCGCGTATCGCCGAGGCCGAGAAGCGGCTGAAGACGCTGACGCCGGAGCAGATCGACCGGATCGAGCGCAATCTCATCGCCGGCCTGCCGGCGACCGAACGCAGCTACAACAGGGACAGTTTTCGCGAAGCCCTGGCGGAATACGATTCGATCGGGCCGAACGAACTGCGCGACAACCTTGCCTGGTTCCTGCGCGAGATTGTTCCGGCGGCCGAAGAGGAGGGGGTGCGCATGTGCATTCATCCCGACGACCCGCCCTTCTCGCTCTATGGCCTGCCGCGCGTGGTTTCGACGGCGCAGGACGCGCGTTTTATCCTCAACGCCGTCGACAGTCCCGCCAATGGACTGACCTTCTGTACCGGCTCCTATGGCACGCGCGCCGACAACGACATCGTCGCCATGGTCAAGGAATTCGCTGACCGCATCCACTTCGTCCACCTGCGCAACATCACCATCGAGGAGGACGGCTCGTTCTATGAAGCCGAGCATCTCGAAGGCGGCACCGACATGGCGCACGTTATCCTGGCTCTGATGCAGGAAGAAAAGCGCCGCCGCGAGCAAGGCCGGGCCGACTGGCAGATCCCGATGCGGCCGGACCATGGGCATCTGCTTGCCGACGACATCGGCAAGAAAAAGATCAACCCCGGCTATTCGCTTATCGGACGGCTCAAGGGTTTGGCTGAACTGCGCGGCATCATGCGCGCCGTGGAGCGTTTCGATCTGGCTTGAAGCGATGCATCGGCCAGTCGGGAGGATGTGTGCGCTTTTTGCGCAAATGAAAACAAGTTGCGCATATGAAAAATGGTGCTAGTGTCGATGGCGAGCCGGCTATTGCCGGTGCCGGGAGGATTTGAGTGGCATGACGAAGCTGCGCGGACTGGCGTGGGATCATAGACGATGCTGGGGTCCGCTGGACGCCAGCATCGAGTCCTATTGCGCCGCGCATCCCGGCCTGGAGATCCAATGGGACCGCCGCAGCCTCTATGAATTCGGTGAGGGCGCCCTCGGTCCGGTGCTCGGCACTTACGATCTGGTCGTGTTCGACCATCCCTTCATCGGCGATATCGCCCAGGATGAACTGATGGTCCCGTTCGACGCTTATCTGTCGGCCGAACAGATCCATTTCTTCGAACGTGACTCAGTCGGGGCGTCCTGGCGTTCCTACCAGAAGAACAGCCGCCAGTGGGCGCTGCCGATCGACGCCGCCTGCCAGGTCGCCTCCTATCGGCCGGATTTGCTGGAGCGCTACGGCCCGGTGCCCGGCACGCAGCAGGACGTGCTGGAGCTTGGCCGGCGCGCGCGCAGCGACGGCAAGTGGCTCGGCCTGCCCTTCGTGCCGACCGACGCCATGTGTCTGCTTCTGACGCTTGGCCGTCCCCAGGAAGATGGCGAGCAATTCATCGCGAAGGAAATGGTCGAGCAGGCGATTGCGCAATTGCGCGAGCTTGTCGCGCTTTCGCACCCGGACTCGTCGAAGTGGAATCCGATCCGCTGCTACGACCACATGATCGCGCATGACGACGTTGTCTACGTGCCGTTCGCCTTCGGCTATGTGAATTACGCCTCGAAACCCGACAGGCCCCATCTGCGCTTCGCCGACGTGCCCACCCCGCAAGCCGCCGGCGCCTTGCTCGGCGGTGCCGGCATCGGCGTCAGCGCCCAATCGAAGCACAAGCAGGCCGCGATCGACTACGCACTGTTCCTGTGCTCGCCCGAATACCAGCGCGGCGACTATGTGAAGTCTGGCGGACAACCGGGTTCGCTGGCTGCCTGGAAGGATGCCGGGGTCAATGGTCTTTCCGGCGATTTCTTCGGCTCGACGCTGCGGACGATCGCCTCGTCCTATCTGCGTCCGACCCATCCGGGCTTCATCGCCTTCTTCCGCGAATGCGCGCCGCATGCCGCCGCAGCCATAGCCGGTGACATGTCGGCGACCGAACTCGCAGGCCACGTCAACAGCCTCTACCGCGAAACCAGGCAAGTCCAGCCGGAACGGAGCGTCGCCTGATGGCCGCCAGCGTTGCCGAGACGCTCGACGAGGGCGAAAGCGGCCGCAACGGCTATCGCGTGCCGGCGGTGGAGAAGGCGCTCGACGTTCTGGAATTCATGGCCTCCAGCGCCGAAACGCTGACCCAGACCGAGATCGCGACCGGCCTCGGCCGCTCCATTCACGAGATCTACCGTATCCTGCTTCTGCTGGAGAAACGGGGCTATATCTTTCGCACGCAATCGGACCGTTTCCGGCTGTCGCTGAAGCTGTTCGAACTGGCGCACATGCATCCGCCGGTAAACCGGCTGGTGGAATGCGCTCTGCCGGTGATGCGCGAATTGACCGCCAATGCCGACCAGAGCTGCCATCTCGTGGTGCGCGAGGGCCAGAACGCACTGGTGGTTTTGCAGATCGATTCGCCGCTGCCGATGCGCTACTCGGTAGCACTCGGGTCGCATTTCCCGATCCTCGAAACAAGTTCGGGTGCCGTGCTGCTCGCCCATTCGAACCGGGCCGAGCGCGACCGCATCGTCGAGCGCATCGTGGCCGCCGGTGAGGGCCAGGGCACGCGGGCCGAAATCGAGGCGCGGCTGAACGAGGTCGCCAGGCTCGGCTACGAGATGCGCGCTTCCTTGGCCGTTGCGGCCTGCACCAACATCTCCATGCCTGTGCACGATCACACCGGTGCCGTCATCGCCGCGCTAACCGTGCCGCTGCTGCCGCAGAAGGCGGCGCGGTTCGACAGCGAAACCGTCTTCGAACGCACCCGCGCCGCCGCCGAGAAGATATCGGCGGCACTCGGCTGGGGCGAAGCCACCAACTCCTTACGTGCCGACCCGGAACGGCGGGACTATCCGTTCAGCGACTAACAAAAGCGATAAATCTGGGAGAAGAAAATGCTCTGGTCCAAGTCAATCCTGTTTGCGTCCGCCGCCGTGCTGGCGCTCGGCGCCGCCGCCGCGCATGCCGAGAACATGCCCAAGCGCATCGGCTACGTCACCAACTACGCCACCCATGAGTGGTATCAGAACGTCATCAAGGGCATGAAGGCTCACGGCAAGGAACTCGGCATCGAGGTCGAGGTGCAGGATGCCAATCTCGACATAGCCAAGCAGGTCGCCGCGGCCGAAGACTTCATCGCCAAGGGCGTCGACGTGCTGATCATCACCCCGGTGAACGAAGAAGGCGTGGTGCCGCTGCTGCGCCAGGCCAAGGCCGCCAACGTGCCGGTCGTGCTGGAAGGCAATCCGGTCAAGGGCATGACGACCATGGTCGCCATCTGCGACTACGACACCGGCTATTTCTCCGGCGTCGAGGCCGGCAAATACGCGAAGGAAAAGCTCGGCGGCGTTGCCAAGGTGATGAATGTCGGCCTGCCGCTGCTTTCCGCCACCGTGCTGCGCTCGCACGGCTTCATGGACGGGCTGAAGACCATCATCCCCGATGCGGTCATGGTCCACGATCTCGACGGCGGCGGCAATCCGGACCGCGCTCTCGAAGTGTCCTCCGCGGCACTGGCCAAGAACGCCGATATCAACATCATCTACGGCATCAATGATTCGTCTTCGTTGGGTGGCCTGCAGGCCTGGAAAGCGGCGGGCAAGTCGCAAGATGGCCTGTTGACGGTCGGCACGGGCGGCGAAGGGCTTGCCTTCATCAACGCGATGCAGAACGAGCCTTCCTACCGCATCGAAGCCGCGATGTTCCCCGAGAAGGAAGGCTTTACCGCCATCGATGCCGCGGTGAAGCTTTTCAACAATGAGGAAGTGCCGGAGCACATCGTCAGCCCGACCGCGCCGATGAACGGCGACGATTGGAAGAAGTTCTATGACTATGACGGCACCACCCGCACCATCAAATGGGATGCCGTCAACGCGCTGCAGCCGCCGGCAAAGTGCATGAAGACCTCCGCCGACCTGAAGAAATAAGGCCGGCCGATATCGCCCTTCCCGTGTTGCGGGAAGGGCAGGCGGCCAGGACCTTTCGGTGGCCAAGACAAATGCCGGGTTCGACACGACAGGTTCCAGAGGGACCAGGCAAACGGCCGGGAATGGACTGAAATGAGCGAGCTTACACAGGCCTCCGCGTCGAAGCGTTTCATCGGCGGCAACCTTCTGGGCAGCAGCCAGCTCGTGCTGAGCGCAATCCTGGCCGTGCTGTGCATCGCCATCTCGATCGCGGCGCCGCAATTCTATTCGGAGGCCAACATCATCGCCATCCTGCGCCAATGCGCTCTGGTGCTGATCGTCGCCTCGGGCATGACCATGCTCATCATCACCGCCGAGGTCGACTTGTCGGTCGGCGCGTCGCTCGCCTTCGTCGGCTGCATCGGCATGGCGGTGCTCAATTCCACCCATAGTCTTACGCTCGGCATGCTGGCGGCGCTCGCCTTTGCCGGCGGGGTCGGCCTGTTCAACGGGCTGGTCGTCACCAGGCTCAGGGTGAATTCGCTGATCGCCACCATCGGCACGATGATGATGCTGCAGGGCGGCGTCTATCTCTTCACGCGCGAGGCGGTGCAGAACCACAACCAATTGGCAAACTTCACCGATCTCGGCGCCGGTTATGTCGGCCCCGTGCCGGTTCCCGTCATCCTGGCGGCGCTGATCTTCGTGGTTGCCTATGTGACGCTGCGCTTCACCACGCTCGGCCGCTACCTCTACGCGGTCGGCGCCAATGAAAAGGCGGTGCGCCTGTCAGGCATTCGCTCGGAACGGCTCAAGCTGTTGGCCTTCGTCGTCACCGGCCTGTGCGTCGGTGTTGCCGGCATGATCCTGTCGTCGCTGATGAATGCCGGCCAGCCGACCGCCGGCCGTGGCTTCGAGCTGACGGTGATTGCCGCCGTCATCCTCGGCGGCACCAGCCTGCTTGGTGGCCGCGGTTCGCTGTTCGGTACCTTGCTTGGCGTTCTGGTGCTGAAGGTGATCGACAACGGCATCATCATCCTCGGCTGGAACCAGGATTTGCAGATGGTGGTGCCGGGCATCGTCATCATCCTGGCAACCTATCTCGACATCATCCGGAACAGAGCCAATGTCCGTTGATTTCCTGCATCCTGGCGAAGGCGCGGCCATCGATACCGATGTGCCGGCGCTGGAATTGCGCGGCATCGGCAAGCGCTTTCCCGGCGTCGTGGCGCTCGACAATGTCGACTTCACCCTGGAGCCCGGCAAGATCCATGCGCTGATGGGCGAGAACGGCGCCGGCAAGTCGACGCTGATCAAGATCATGGCCGGCGTCTACGGCAAGGATGCCGGCTCCATCCGCATGCACGGACGCGAGGTCGACATCAAGTCGCCGCGCGACAGCTTGAAGCAAGGCATCAAGGTCGTGTTCCAGGAGATCGCGCTGATCTCCGAATTCGCCGTTGCCGAGAACATCTTCCTGGAAGGCTATCCGACCGGCAGAAGCGGCTCCATCGACTGGAAGAAGATCCGCGCCGATTCAGCCGCGCTCTTCGACCGCATCGGCTTCAACGTCGATCCGGCGGCGCGAACCGGCTCGTTGCCGGTCAGCCAGCAGCAAATGGTCGAGATCGCCCGCGCGCTCGCTCATGAAGCCCGCGTGGTGGTGATGGACGAGCCGACATCCTCGCTGACGCCGAACGAGGTTTCGCTGCTGTTCACCGTCATCCGCCGGCTTGCCGACCTCGGCATCGCGGTGGTCTATGTCAGCCATAAGCTCGACGAAGTGTTCGAGATCGCCGACACGGTGACGGTGCTGCGCGACGGGCGCCACATCTCGACCAAGCCGATCCGCGAGCACACCAACGACACGCTGATCCAGGACATGATCGGCCGGCGCATCGAAAATCTGTTTCCCCGCAAGCGTGGCGCACCGGCTAGCAAGGTAGCCCTGTCAGTGGACAAGCTCAGCACGGCGAAGAAGCTCAACGGCGTGTCCTTCGAGGCGCGCGCCGGCGAGGTGCTCGGCTTCTTCGGGCTGATGGGCGCCGGTCGCACCGAACTCGCCAAGGCGATCGTCGGTTACGATCCGATCACTTCGGGCACGATCACCGTCGACGGCCAGCGCCTCTCGCCGCACGATACGCGCACCGGCGTCAGGTTAGGTATCGGTCTGCTCACCGAGGATCGCAAGAGCGAAGGGCTGATGGGCGAGCTGCCTGTCTACCAGAATGCCAGCCTCGCCTCGCTCGGCGCCTTCGCCCGCATGGGCTTCGTCGATAAGGCCAGGGAACACAAAGCGGTGCAGGATTACGTCGACCGCTTCCGCATCAAGACGCCCAGCCTGTTCCAAGAGGTGAAGAACCTGTCTGGCGGCAACCAGCAGAAGGTGCTGATCTCGCGCTGGCTGATGCGCGGCCTCAAGGTCATCGTCGTCGACGAGCCGACCCGCGGCATCGATGTCGGCGCCAAGTCGGAGATATTCGCCCTGATCGACCGGCTCGCCGGCGAAGGCTTGGCTGTCGTCATGATGACGTCGGAGATGCCGGAACTGCTCGGTCTTGCCGACCGGGTCGCGGTGATGTGCGAAGGCCGCCTGACCGCGATCATGCCGCGCGACGAAGCCACGCAGGAGAAGATCCTCAATGCGGCGATCGGATAAGACATGAGCGTTGTGAATACAGTCTCCGCGAAAGCCCGGCCGTCCATGCTGGCGCGGCTCTTTGCCCGGCAGGAATTGGCGCTGCTGGTCTGCCTCGTGCTGGTGCTGGCTTTCTTCTCCGTTACCGTCGAGAATTTCTTCTCCGTGCGCAACATGACCAATGTGCTCGGCCAGGCCTCGCTCGCGCTCACCGCCGGCATTGGCTGCGCCATCGTCTTCATTTCCGGCGAGGTCGATATTTCGATCGGATCGCTGCTGGCGACCATTGCACTGCCGCTGATCATCATCATGAACGACACCAATTCGCTGCTGCTCGGCGTCGGCGGCGCGCTGTTGTTCGGGCTGATCATCGGTGTCGTCAACGGCTATCTCACCGCCTATGCCGGCATCAACTCGCTGATCGTGACGCTGGGCACGATGTTCATCATGCGCGGCGGCGTCTATCTCTACACTGGTCAGCGGGCGATCCCTGACGATGCCAGCCTCGACAGCTTCATCGCGCTGTCGGATGGCCGCCTGTTCAACGTCATCCCCTATTCGGCCGTCATCGCCATCGTCCTGCTCGCCGCCTTCGCCTACATGATGCAGCACCGGCCGTTCGGACGGCAAATCTATGCCGTCGGCGGCAATCAGGAAGTGGCCCGTCTTGCAGGCTACGACGTGCGGCGGGTCAAGTTCATCTGCTTCATCATCAGCGCGCTGCTGGCGACGGTCGCCGGCATCATCCTGGCCGCGCGGGTCGGCTCGGCACAGCATACGGCGGGGCTCAATTTCGAATTCCAGGTGGTTGCCGCCACCGTGCTCGGCGGGGTCAGTCTTGCCGGCGGCATCGGCAGCCTGACCGGCATGGCGCTGGGCGTGCTGATCCTGCAATTCCTGTCCAACGGCCTGCGCGGGCTTGGCCTGCCGACCGAGTGGCAGCTGGTCATCACCGGCATGATCATCATTGCCGCGGTCGCCCTTGATGAAGCGAAACGCCGGCGTGCGAATGGAGGCTGAAGATGGCTCGTCTTGAAGCAAAAATCGCCGTCATCACTGGTGCGGCCGACGGGATCGGCCACGCGATCACGCAAGCGATGGCGCGCGAAGGGGCGCATGTCTTCCTGGGCGACATCGCCGACAGCGCTGGTGAGGATTTCGCGGCCGCACTTCGCGCCGCCGGCCACCGCGCCGACTATCTGCATTGCGACGTTTCGCAGGAGGCCGACATTTCAGGCCTCATCGACAGTGCCGTCAAAAAGACGGGACGCCTCGACATCCTCGTCAACAACGCGGCCATTGCCATTGGCGGCATGCCGGTGCACGAGATGACCGACGAGCAGTGGCACCGGCTGATAGCAGTCAACCTGACCAGCGTGTTTCGCGCCTGTAAATACGCGCTGCCGCACATGATCGCGCAGAAATCGGGCTCGATCATCAACATGGCCTCCGCGCAAGGCCACATCGGGCTTGATGGCTGGACCGCCTATGCCGGCGCCAAGGGCGCGGTCATGGCGATGACACGCCAGATGGCGGTTGAATTCGGGCCGCTGAACATCCGCGTCAATTCGATCTCGCCGGGCACCATCAACACGCCGATGAACGACAAACTCATCAAGGAGATCGGCGGCAATCTTGCCAAGGCCTGGGTCAAGATGCATCCGCTCGGCCGTATCGGCGAGCCTTCGGAAGTGGCCGAGGCCGCCGTCTATCTTGCCTCCGATGCCGCCGGCTTCACCACCGGCACCGACCTGCGCGTCGATGGCGGGCTGACGGCGGCGCCGCGCTACGTTCCCGAACTGCTTTGAAAATTTTGAAACGAGACATGACATGAACAAGGCCCTCGAAGGCGTCCGCATCCTCGATTTCAGCCATCTGCTGCAGGGGCCGTTCGCTACCCAGCTGCTCGGCGACATGGGCGCCGATGTCATCAAGATCGAGCGCGCCGGCGCCGGCGACATGTTCCGTGGCATGACCTTTTTCGCCAAGTGGGTCGGCGGTTCGGAGAGCCCGAACTTCCTCGCCTGGAACCGCAACAAGCGTTCGATCGCGCTCAACCTGAAGAGCCGCAAGGTGCATGCCATCATCATGGAGATGGCGAAAAGCGCCGACGTGGTGGTGCAGAACTTCCGCCCAGGCGTGCTGGCCAAGCTCGGCTATGGTTATGAGGATTTCAAGACCGTCAATCCGCGCATCATCTATTGCTCGGGCTCGGGCTATGGCGAGGAAGGGCCTTATGTCGAGCGCCCCGG
This sequence comes from Mesorhizobium sp. B2-6-4, assembly GCF_006441495.1. Lineage (NCBI taxonomy): Bacteria > Pseudomonadati > Pseudomonadota > Alphaproteobacteria > Hyphomicrobiales > Phyllobacteriaceae > Mesorhizobium > Mesorhizobium sp. B2-6-4. The sequence goes on along the minus strand of NZ_VFUE01000038.1, from coordinate 15,978 downwards.
CCAGGACATGCTGATCCAGGGGCTCGCAGGGCTGATCGCCAACACCGGCCGCGGCGATCAAGCCCCGGTTCCCGCCGGCGCCGGCCTCGCCGACCAGATCGGCGCCATGAACATGGTCTACGGCATCCTGTCGGCGCTCTATTATCGCGAGAAGACCGGCAAGGGCCAGAAGATCGAGGTCAACCTGCTGGCCGGCCTCTTGGCGCACCTCAACCAGGAATATGTCGCGGTGCTCAACCTTGGTGAGGACTTCGTGCGGCCGAATTCCGGGATCGGCCATCCCGGCATGCAGGCGCCGTTTGGCATCTACGAGACCAGCGACGGCGGCTACGTGTCGATCGCCATGAGCCCGTTCAAGACGCTCTACGAGGTGCTGGAGGCGCCGCAGCTTGCCGTCTACGACGATCTCAAGACTTTGTTCGACAAGCGCGATGAAGTCTTCGAGAAGGTGAATGCCGAGACCAGGAAATTCGCCACGCAGGATTTGTTGGCGCGGCTGCTGGCAGCCGATATCTGGTGCGCCGAGGTGAAGGATATCCGCCGCGCCGCTGAGGACCCGCAGGTCAAGCACATGGGCATGATCACCAGCTACGACCATCCGCGCGGCGGCAAGGTGCAGGTGGTCGCCCCGGCGGTCAAGATGAGCGAGACGCCCGCGACCATAGAACGGCCGGCGCCGCTGGTCGGCCAGCACGGCCGCGAGATCCTGGCCGAGTTCGGCCTCTCCAAGGACGAGATCGCCGCATTGGAGGCGTCCGGTGACATGACCGTGGACGCCGCCTGACGATGCGCGCCTACCAGACACTCACGGTCGAAACCGCGGGCCGGGTCGCGATCGTCACCTTCCGCCGCGCCGATCAGCTCAACGCCATGAACCGGCTGATGCAAGGCGAGATCACTGAAACCTTCGAGTCGCTATCCGGCGATGCAAGCATCGGGGCGATCGTGGTGACAGGGGAAGGGCGCGGCTTCATGGCCGGCGCCGACATCAAGGAATACGCCGCCCAGACCGGACCGGAATTCGACATTTTCCAGGCTGCCGGCATGCGCATGTACGCGGCCATCGAGAACAACCGCAAACCGGTGATCGCGGCGGTCAACGGCTTCGCGCTGGGCGGCGGCATGGAGCTGGTGCTGTGCTGCGACCTCGTCATCGCCAACCAATTCGCCAAGCTCGGCCTGCCGGAAATCAAGCTCGGGCTGATCCCCGGCGGCGGCGGCACGCAACGCAGCGTGGCCAAGCTCGGCCGCAACCGCGCCAATTTCCTGCTGATGACCGGCGCCATCGTCCCGGCCTCGGAATTCGTCGCTGCCGGTCTGGTCAACGAGATCGTCGAGGTCGACCGGCTGATGCCGCGCGCGCTGGAACTGGCCGAAATGATCGCCGCCGAGCCTGCTGCCGCAATCGAGGGACTGAAGGCGCTGACGGCGCATGCCGTGTCCGGCGATCTGGACGATGGGCTCACCATGGAGCGCGACATATTGGGTGAGCTCTATCGCAGCGAGATCGGCCAGCAGCGCGTCAAGGAGTTCGCCGAGCGGAGCACGACAAAGGCAAAGAAGGGCGGGCCGTGAACGCGGGCGACGATTATCGCGGATTGGGCTGGGCGCATGGCGCGCTGACTGTCCAGCGGCTTGGCGCGATGCTGGCGCCGGTTACGTTCATTCTGGAGGACGGTCGGCAGGTTTCGCCGATGAACATTGCGCCGTGGTCGAACGAGCCGCAGGCGCAAGCGCTGCCAGGCATCCTGCGCAAGCTGCGCGGCGAATGGCCCTGCGTGCCGTTCGGCTATTCGGTGCCTGCCGAGGGATGGCCCGAGGACTGGGCTCGGGTGATGGGCTCGCCGGAGGAGGGCGAGGAAGCCCATGGCCATAGCTCCAACCATGACTGGCAATGGCGCGAGAGCGCCAAAGGATCGTTGTCACTGACACTCGCCTATCCAGCCGGAAGCCCGGTCGGGCGTGTCGAGCGGACGGTGACGCCCGATCCGTCGATGCCAGCCGTCGACGTTGAATTCAAGATCGTCGTTCGCCATGCCTGCCGATTGCCGATCGGCTTGCATCCGGTGTTCCGGCTGCCAGCGGAGATCGGCGCCGCCGCGCTGGAACTTGGTTCCTTCGATCACGGTCGCACCTATCCACACGATGTCGAAACTGGCGCTGAACTGTTCGCCCGGAACGCGTCCTTCACTGACTTGTCGAGCGTACCGGCCCGCGCGGGCGGCATGGCTGATGCTTCGCGACCGCCGCTGGTGGCCGACACGGAGGAATTGTTGCAGATCGAGGGCCTGGATGGCACGGTGGCGCTCGCCAATCATGCGGACGGGTACCGCGTGAAACTTTCCTGGCAGAAGGAGCATTTCCCGAGCCTTTTGCTCTGGTACTCCAATCGTGGCCGCAAAGCAGCACCCTGGAACGGGCGCCATGTCGCCATCGGCATCGAGCCGATCTGCTCGCCCTTCGGGCTCGGCCCGGCGACAGCGTTGGCCGACAATCCGATCGCGCAATCCGGCATTGCGACGGCGCAGGAATTCTCGCCTGAAAAACAGTTCGTGACCCGCTATCGCATCGAGGCATCCGCGCTGTGACGAACCGTGCCGCAATGTCCCTGGTCAAGCCGAACCGGCCGCGCTTCACGGATGTCGAAGGACTGGCCGCGATGGTCGGCCATGGCGAATCGTTTGGTGTCGGCGGCCACCATTTCGCCCGGCTGCCGATCGCATTGCTGCGTGCGATAGCCCGGTCGGGCGTCAAGGATCTGCATTACATCTGCTGGGCCGGCGGCTTGCCCCTCGAACTGCTGCTCGAAGCGCATGCCGTGGCTGAGATCGACCTCTGTTTCTCCAGCCTCGACATTTTCGGCTTGCCGCCAAAATTCCGCGCAGCCGCCGAAAGCGGCGCGATACCGGTTCGCGATTGGACGGCGCTGGCCATGATCCAGGCGCTGCGGGCGGCGCAGCAGAACCTGCCCTCGATGCCGTTCCAGCTTCCGCTGGGATCGGGCATGCTGGCGCGCGTGCCGGGTGCGAGCGCCAGACCTGATCCGATTGCCGGTACCGAAAACGGATTCGTCCCGCCGCTGCGGCTCGACACATTCGTCGTCCATGCCCAGCGCGCCGATGAAAGCGGCAATGTGCAGATCATCGGGCCCCGCGCGCTGGACTTCGCCATGGCGGGTGCGGCGCGCAAGGTGCTGGTCACGGTCGAGGAAATCGTGCCGGGCGGGACGCTGCGCCAGGACGGCCGCCAGAGCGTGCTGACCCGCAACCAGGTTTCGGCGATTGCGCTGGCGCCGGCCGGCGCCTATCCGGCCTCGTGCCTGCCGTTTTACGTCACGGATTATCAGCGATTGTCGGAGGCGTTCGCCGACCGGCAAACGCCTTTGGCGGACAATCTGCGCCCGCCTTCCGAGGGCGTGCCGAAGCCGTTGCAAAGAGCTGCGAAGGTTCGAGCTAACACAGCGCTTGCCATGCCGGCGCTTGCGCGCGCCGAAGAGAAAGCATCCGTCGACGAGATCATCGCCGCTCGCATCGCCGCCGAACTCACCAATGAGAGCTTCGCCAGCGCGGGTGCGGTCTCGCCGCTGGCCAACGTCGCCTACCGGCTGGCCAAGGCCACGCACGCGCCGGACATGATCATCGCGACGATGAGCTGCGGCCATCTCGACATCGCGCCGAGCCCGATGATCCTCTCGCTGATCGAAAGCTTCGATTGCGAAACGGCTGTCGCGCATGCCGGCGGCGACGACACCTACTCGACCTATTACCAGGCCGGCGCGGTGACGCACGAGATCGTCGGCGCGGCACAGGTCGACCGGCGCGGCCGCGTCAACACGATCGCACTGCGCAAACCAAGCGGCGGCCTCATCCGGTTGCCGGGGCAAGGCGGCATGGCCGATGTCGCCAACATGCACCGCGATTACCTGCTCTACATCCCCCGCCACTCGATCCAGTCGCTGGTGGACGAGGTCGAGATCGTCAGTTCCGCCCGGGGGTTGCTGACGGCGGCCGAACGCGAGCCGATGGGCTATCGCACCGGCAGGGCGCTGGTCTTCACCGATCTCTGCGTCTTCCGGCTCGACGAGACTTCGAGGGAATTGATCGTCGTCGAAACCATGCCGGACGTCACGCAGCAGCAGATCCGTGACGCCACCGGATTTGCGGTGTCGTTCGACCCCTGTTGCCGCGAGGTCTCGCTGCCTTCCGACAACACGCTCGCCATCTTGCGAAACCGCATCGACCCGCTCGGTCTGCGCCGTCTGGAATTCGTCAGCGCCAAGGAGCGCGGCGCGCTGATCGCCGAGATTCTTGAAGCCGACCGCGCGATGGTCGGACGCTGCATCACCGCGCAGACGGCGCTTGTCGAAAGCTGAGATCCCATGGCCAAGCCGTTGCTCGACATGTCAGCCGCGCGCGTTTTCTTCGACGGCATCTTCACCAGCCCGCGCGTCGCGCATCCGGAGGGCGTGGCCGTTCACCGCGATGGCTCGATCTGGTGTGGCACCGAAACCGGCGACCTGCTGCGGCTGGCCGCCGATGGCGGCTCGGTCGGGCGCATGGGCGGCACCGACGGTTTTCTGCTCGGCATCGCTTTCGACAGCGCGGGAAACTGCTTTGCCTGCGACCTCAGGCATGCCGCGATTTTCCGCTGGGATGCCGCGACAGCGCGCATGGAGCGCTTCGCGTCGGCCGGCATTCGCGTGCCGAACTACCCGATCGTCGACGAGGCGAGGGGTTGGCTCTTCGTTTCGGACAGCGTTGGCCAGGACAATCGCTCGGGCATCTTCCGCTACGATCTCAAGACGGGCGAGGGCGGCCTGTGGTGCCGGGAGGCGATGTCGTTCGCCAACGGCATGGCGATGGCGCCGGACGGCAACGGCCTCTATGTCGTGGAAAGCGACGCACCCTGCATCAGCTATGTGCCGATCCTTGCTGACGGATCGGCGGGGGCTCGTGAGATCGTCGTCGAGGGCGTGCACAATGTTCCGGACGGAGTGGCCTTTGCGCCTGACGGCTCATTGTTCATCTCATGTTATGAGCCCAGCCGTATTTATCGCTGGCAAAAGGACAAAGGTCTCGAAGTGCTGATCGAGGATCCCGCCGCAACCACGCTGGCGCACCCCACCAACATCGCCTTCAAGGGCGACAAGCTCTATACCGCCAATCTGGGTCGCTGGCATATTACCGAGATCGACTTGAGCCTTCTCCAGCAAGGGAAGTAGCATTTCGCAGAAGGTCAACTCGTCGGGCGAAAGGGTTTTGCCAGCGAGGCCGGGAAGTGCAGGGCCAGCATCTGGCGGTTTCGTGAGATCAGCACCAGAACGATGATGGTGGCGAGATAAGGCAGGGCCGAGAGCAGTTCGGATGGCACGTCCAGCCCCAGCGCCTGACCTTGCAACTGAAGGATCGTCATCCCGCCGAACAGCCACGCGCCAAGCAGGATGCGCAGCGGCCGCCAGGTGGCGAAGACCACCAGCGCAAGCGCGATCCAACCCTTGCCGGCAGTCATGTTCTCGACCCAGAGCGGCGTGTAGGCGACCGACAAATAGGCGCCTGCCAGGCCTGCCATCAGCCCGCCGAACAGCACGGCCATGTAGCGGATCCTGATCACGGGATAGCCGATCGCATGCGACGTCTGCGGCGACTCGCCGATCGTGCGCAGCACCAGGCCAGCTTTCGTGCGGTAGAGAAACCAACTGATGGCGACGAACATCAGCAGGGCCAGATAGACCATCGGATCGAAGCGGAACAGTAGCGGACCGATCAGCGGCAGATCGGACAGAACGGGGATGTCGAGGCGGCGCAGTGCCTCGATCGGCTCGCTGCCGAAGCCGCGCCCGAGGAAGGCGGAGACGCCCGAACCGAAGATCGCCAGCGCCAGGCCGGCTGCATATTGGTTGGTCAGGAACGTCAGCGCCAGAACGCCGAACAGCAGCGAGGCGGCCGCACCCGCCAACGCGCCGGCCAGGATCGCCACAGGCATCGGATAGCCCGCGGTGACGGCCCAGAATGCCAATGCGGCGCCCATCAGCATCATGCCTTCGATTCCGAGATTGAGGACACCCGACTTCTCCACCACGAGCTCGCCGAGCGCGGCGAATATCAGCGGTGTGGCGGCAATGACGGTGCCGGTGAAGATGGCGATGAACAGATCCATCAGGCTGTCTCCCGCACGATCCGAAATCCGCTCATCGTGCCGTCTCCAGCGCATGCGTGTCCCGGACGGGTCGCACCAGTCGAACGCGATAGAAGATGAAGAAGTCGGCGGCGAGCAGGAAGAACAGCAGGATGCCCTGGAAGATCCGCGTCAGGGCCGAAGGCAGGCCGAGCGTCATCTGCACACCTTCGCCGCCGAGGAAAAGCAGCGACATCAACAGCCCGCCAAGCACGATACCGAAGGCGTTCAGCCGTCCGACGAAGGCAACGATGATGGCCGCGAAGCCGTAGCCTGGCGAAATCTGAGGCGAGAGCTGCCCGAGCGGCCCGGCGGCTTCCGCCATGCCGGCGATGCCGGCCGCGGCACCTCCCGCCAGCAGTCCGATCCAGACCGCAGCCGATTCGCGAAAGCCGGCATAACGGGCGGCAAGCGGTGCAGCCCCGCTCACCGACATCTTGTAGCCGAGGAAGCTGCGGTCGGTGAACAGCCACATCAGGAGCACGGCGACGACCGTGATGAAGATCGACGGGTTGAGGCGATAGGCGGGGTCAAAGGATTCGAACAGGGCCGCCGTCGGCAGAAGTGCCGTCTGCGGATAGTTGAAGCCGGCCGGATCGCGCCACGGTCCGTGCACGAGATAGGACAGGAACAGCGTCGCGATATAGGTCATCATCAGCGTGACGAGGATCTCGTTGGTGTTCATGCGGGCGCGCAGAAAGGCGGGGATTGCCGCCCAGGCCATGCCGGCGCCCATGCCGGCGATGAACATCAGCGGCAACAGCAGCACGCTTTCGGGGTTCGGCCAGAAAAGCCCCACGCCGCTGGCCGCGATTGCCCCCATGGTGAACTGGCCCTCGGCGCCGATATTCCAGACATTGGCGCGGAAGCCGACCGCCAGCCCGCAAGCAATGAGGATCAGCGGCGAGGCCTTGAGCAGCCATTCGGACAGGCCGTTCATGGAAGAGAGCGGCTCGATGAAGAAGGCATGGAGGGTCGCCAGCGGATCATGTCCGAGGGAGGCGAAGAAAATCGATCCGACGACGACAGTCAACAGGGTCGCCAGCGCCGGCGCGGCAACGCGCATCAGCGAGGAGGGCTCCGGCCTTTGTTCAATCCTGAAGCGCATTGTTGCCACCCCCATTGGCCAATGCGCCGTCGCTCATGCCGCGGCCCGTCATCAGAAGTCCGATCTCCTCGCGATCGGTCGTCTTGCGCGCCAGCGGTGGGGAAACCTTCCCTTGGCAAATGACCAGCAGCCGGTCGCAGATCTCGAACAACTCGTCGAGTTCCTCGGAGACGACGAGCACCGCCGCGCCGGCGCGGCTGAGATCGACGATGGTCTGCCGGATGAAGGCGCTCGCGCCGACGTCAACCCCCCAGGTCGGCTGAGACACCAGGAGGAGCTTCGGCTGGAGCGCGATCTCACGCCCGACGATGAATTTCTGCAGATTGCCGCCGGACAGGCTTTGCGCGGTCGCCTGCGGCCCGTTGGCCTTGACCTTGAACCTATCGATTATGCCGGCGGCGAACGCCTTGGCCCGGCGCCGGTCGACCAGCCCGTTGCGCACCGTGCCGAAGCGGTGCGCGGTCAGCACCGCATTCTCCCACAGCGTGTGCGAGGGCACGGCGCCGCGCCCGAGCCGCTCTTCGGGAACGAAGGCGACGCCGAGCTTGCGGCGCTCGTGCGGGCGAAGGCGGGCTGCGCCGGTTCCGCAAATCCGGATGGCGTCGCTGCGCTCATGCGTGCGCTCGCCGCTGAGCAAGGCGATCAGCTCGGCCTGGCCATTGCCGGAAACCCCGGCCAGGCCGACAATCTCGCCGCCATGCACCTTGAAAGAAATGTCCTTCAGGTCGACGCCGAAATGATCCCGGGACTTCACCGTAAGTCTGTTGACCTCGAGCACCGGTCTGTCGCTTGGCGTCGGCGGGCCGACATGCATTTCAGGCAGCTTCGAACCCACCATCATGCGGGCAAGCTCCAGCGACGTCGTCTCCTTCGGACGCGCGGTACCGGTGACCTTGCCGTTGCGCAGCACGGTGGCGGTGTCGCAGAGCTCCTGGACCTCGTCGAGCTTGTGGCTGATATAGACGATGCCGCAGCCCTCGGCGGCAAGTTGGCGGAGCGTCTCGAACAGCTTCACCACCGCCTGCGGCGTCAGTACCGAGGTCGGCTCGTCGAGGATCAGCAGTTTCGGCGCCTGCAGCAGGCAGCGCACGATCTCGACGCGCTGGCGCTCGCCGACCGACAGGTCGTGCACCTGGCGATGCGGGTCGATGGGCATGCCGTAGCGGCGCGACATATCGCGGATCTTGTCGGCGAGCGAAGGCAGGTCGTATGCGCTGCTGGCCGAGAGCGCTATGTTCTCGACCACCGAAACGGATTCGAACAGCGCGAAATGCTGATAGACCATTTCGATGCCGAGTGCGCGCGACATCGCCGGGGTGTGCGTGGCGATCGGATTGCCGTCGCAAAAGATCTCGCCGGAATCGGCTTGCGTCGCCCCGTAGATGATTTTCATCAGGGTGGATTTGCCGGCGCCGTTTTCGCCCAGCACGGCATGGATCTCGCCGGGTTGAATCGACAGCGACACATCGTCATTGGCGACGACGCCGGGATAGCGCTTGCAGATGTTGCGCAGTTCTAGTCGCGGATGCATGGCGGGTCCTGCCGTGGCGTGAAGCGAGGTTGGACGGGAACCAGGCAAGGAGACGCCGAAGGTATGGACTTGGGCGTCTCCCGGCACTTTTACGGTGATCAGCTCAGCCTGCCGATCATCCCCTTCACGAACCAGTTCATGCCGCGAATGTCGTCATCGGCCAGAACCGAACCGGCGGCAACCTTGACGTTGCCGTCCTGATCCTTCAGTTCCCCGGCGTAGGGATGAAGCTTGCCGCTGCCGATGTCGGCCTCGAGCTGCTTGAGCTTGGCGCGCGCATCGGCGGGGATACCCTCATTGTAGGGGGCCATTTTCACCACCCCGGCCGCCAATCCGTCCCAGCGGACTTCCGGCTTCCAGGTACCGGCGGCCACGGCCTTGGCTGCGCCGACATAGTCGCTGGTCCAATCGAGAACGAAAGAGGTCAGCTGCTTGCCCGAGGCGAATTTCGACATGTCGCTGGCATAGCCGATCGACCAGGCGCCACCTTCGCCGGCGACCTGTACGCCGGTCGCGGTGTCCGTCATCGAGCAGACCACGTCGCAGCCTTGAGAGATCAGCGTCTTGGCCGCCTCCTTCTCCTTGCCCGGGTCGAACCAGGAATTCAGGAAGATGGTGTTGCAGGTCGCGTTTGGATTGACGCTCTGCGCGCCAAGCAGCAGCGCATTTGCCGGACCGACGATGTCGGGGATCGGAAAGCCGCCGATGAAACCGATCTTGCCCGATTTGGACATGTAGCCGCCCGCCGCGCCGGCGACGAAGGTGCCTTCGTAATATTTCGCTTCGAAGGTTCCCAGATTGGCTAGGTGGACGATGCCTGAGCAGTGTTCGAACGCCACCTTGGGAAAGCGCGGCGCCACCTTCTGCATCGGCGTTCCATGCGAAAAGCTTGTGCCGAAGATCAGCCTGTTGCCGGCGCTGGCCAGTTCGCGGAAGACACGCTCGGCGTCCTGCGGCATGAAGATGTTGTCGATGACGGTGAGCTCGACCTTGTCGCCGAATTCGGCCTTGATGGCCTCGACGCCGAGGCTGTGCTGCTTGGTCCAGCCGATCTCGGCGACCGGCGAGACGTAGACGGCACCGATCTTCAGCACCTCCTGCGCCTGTGCGATGGTGCTCAGCGCTCCCGCGCCAAGAGCCGCGCCGGCCGCGCCGCTGTGTTTCAGGAATTCACGTCTCGTCAGTTTCTTCATGACGGTAGCCCTCTGTTGGTCTTTTTTGTTGATGCCCGGCTTGTCGGTGCCCGGTCTGTTCTGGGGATATGGAGGTGGAGATGCGTTGCCGCGTCGCCGCCGCCGGATGCATTCGACAATCTTCGCAGCGGTACAGTCGCGCCGTCGGCCTTGCCGTCGAGATAGGGCGCCAGCGCTTCGGCAGGCGTCATCTCTGGAAACACTGCGCGATCCATGATGTAGCCGCGCACCACCGCGCGGTGGTGGGTGTCGATCAGGTCCATGGCCGGTTTCAGCCGGCCCTTCTCCAGCAGGTCGACGACCCGCGAGTGGTCGTCCAGCAGATTGCAATAGTCGAAATCGGCTGAAATGAGGGAGCGCAGCAGCGTCGTGCGGCGCACCAGCTGCGCGTGGATTTCCTGCATGACCTTGTTGCGGCTGAGGCGTACGAACACGGTATGGAACTCTTGGCCCAGCACGTCGGCCAGCGCATCGTTGCCGGCGGCAACAGCTTGGCGCTGGCGCTCGACATGCTGGCGCAGTTCGGCCCAGCCGGCCGGCCCAAGGCGATCGCTGAGCTGTGCTGCGACGCCCTGTTCGACGAGCGTCAACGCGTCGTAGATCTCCATCGCCTCCTGCATGCTCGGCTTGGCGACGAAGGCACCGCGGTTGCGTTCGATCTGGGCCAGCCCGTCATCGGCGAGCCGGATCAGGGCCTGGCGCACCACGATGCGGCTCACGTTGAATATTTCGGAGAGTTCGCGTTCGCCGAGCTTGCAGCCGGGCACGAGGCGATGGTCGATGATGGCGCGGGTCAGCGTATCCGCGATGGTCTGGGAACGGCTGCTCAAGGCATGGTTCTCCGCCATTTCGACGACATGATCAGCGGGCTTTCGTGATGGCGACATGCCTCGTCAGGACATGACATATCCCAGGTTCAGCTTTCTCATATCGGAATTCAATCATCATAATCTGTCAACACAAAAAAGGATTTTGCACGACAAAAAAATGTTGATTGGTATCCAATCTTGTGGTTTCGTCATCCCGAAACGTCGGGCTAGGTTCATGGTGAAGGGCTAGCCGAGTTGGGAGGGAAGCCGATGGCAACCCGTTGCGTTGACCGCGAGCTTTTGAACGACTGGCACATCGTCGCGGATCAGGAATCGCTAAGCCAGGATACGCGGTTTGCCACATGCCTGCTTGGGGTCGCTCTCTCCGTTCACAAGTGTTCAAACAAGATCGAAGTCGTTCGCAGCGATACGGGCGCCACGCTGAAAAGCGCCCAGCGTTATGGCTTCATCTGGACCTGCCTGGACAAGCCCTGGCGCGACATCATCTATATCCCTGAGGCCAATGAGGCAGACCGGCATCTGGTCAGCGGCGGTTCGATCGCGGTCAAGGTGTCGGGCCTCCGCGCGGTCGAGAATTTTCTCGATATGGGGCATTTCCCCTTCATTCATACCGGCTGGCTCGGCGAGGAGCCGCATACCGAGGTCGCGCCCTACAAGGTTGAGATCACAGCGCAGGACGAGGTGCTGGCGACCGAATGCAAATTCTATCAGCCGGTGGCTTCGCCGACCGCCAAGGAAGGCTTTGTCGTCGACTACATCTACAAGGTGATTCGGCCCTACACGGTGGCTCTCTACAAGAGCAACCCGATCCAGAAGGACCGGCTCGACGTCATTACCCTGTTCGTGCAGCCGGTGGACGAGGAAAACTGCATCGCGCATCCTTACCTCTGCTATCTTAAGGAAGGCATGGAGGCGGGAACGGTGCGCAGCTTCATGCAATTGATCTTCGCCCAGGACAAACCGATCCTGGAGAACCAGGTACCTAAGCGCCTGCCGCTCGATCCGCGTGCCGAGACCCCGATCCGTGCCGATGCCGTGTCGGTTTCCTACCGGCGCTGGTTGCGTGATCGGGCCGTCACCTATGGCGCGATACCGGCACAAGCCTGATGACGTCTGGGGGCATCCAAAGGATAAAACGATGACAAAATGCTCGGATCCCGTGATCCTCAATCTCTGGCATCCCGTAGGGGCGATCGCCGAGACCGTTCCCGGCGGTGTCCAGGACACCATTCTGCTCGAGGAGCGGCTCAGCTTCGCGGTCGACGTGGATGGTGAGCCCGTCGTCTGGCGCTCACGTCCCGATGTACAAGGAGTTGATCGTATTCCAGCCGCCGACAGGCTGCCGGCAAGAAGCGCCTACGGCTATGTCTGGACTTCGCTCGGCTCGCCACCGGCCGAGCTGTTTCCGATCCCGGAATATGAAGAGCCGGACCGCCGCAAGCTCAACGCGGCCACGTTTGGCGTCAACGTCTCGGCACCGCGCGCCATCGAGAACTTTCTCGACATGGGTCACTTTCCCTATGTGCATACCGACATATTGGGCGTCGAGCCGCACACTGAGGTCAAGGAATACGACGTCGAGATCTCGGTAGATCGTGACGAGATCCTGGCCACGCGCTGCCGCTTCTTCCAGCCGATGGCTTCGACCGCTTCCGGTGGCGGCGCCGACGTGGACTATGTCTATCGCGTGCCGCATCCCTATTGCTCCGTGCTCTACAAATCGAGCCCGGTCGACGAGGCACGGCGCGACGTCATCGCCATCTTCCTGCAGCCGGTCGACCAGGAGCACGTGCGCGCCCACATGCTGCTTTGCGTGCTCGACGAAGACAACGAAGACAAGGTGATCAAGCGCTTTCAGCAGACGATCTTCGGCCAGGACAAGCCGATCCTGGAAAACCAGGTGCCCAAACGCCTGCCGCTCGATCCGCGCGCCGAAACGCCCATCCGGGCCGACAAGTCGGCCATCGCCTACCGGCGCTGGCTCAGTCAGAAGGGCGTGACCTACGGTGTCATTCCGGTTGCGGCCTGACGAGATTCTTGGAGACGATTGATGTTGGAAGAAGCCAGAAGCCAGTGGCATCCGATCGCCGCTTCCCATGATTTGCCGTACCGCCACGTTTTCCATGGTCAATTGCTCGGCCGGGAATTCGCCGTCTGGCGTGCCGATGACGGCTACGTCAACATCTGGGAAAACCGCTGCCTGCATCGCGGCGTCAGGCTGTCGATTGGCATCAATGACGGGCGCGAGCTGAAGTGCCAATATCACGGCTGGCGTTATTCGAACCGCACCGCCGGCTGCACCTACATTCCAGCGCATCCTGCCGACGCGCCGGCCCGCACCATCACCAACCGCACCTTCCCCGGGGTCGAGCGCTACGGCTTGGTCTGGTCCTCCGAGGAGCCTCGCGGCGAGGTGCCGGATGTTGCCGCGCTGACCGAAGGCAAGCTGCTCGCCTTGCGCGGCATCGCGGTCAACGCGCCGGCCGACAAGGTCGTCGAAAGGCTGAAGGCCTATCGCTTTCAGCCCAACGCAGCGATCGAAGGCGAGGGCGCGGAAACCATCATCGAGGCCGCGCGGGATTTTGCCGTGGCGCTGCACTCGCGCGATGGTGGTGCCGAGACGCGCGGCGTGTTCTTCGTGCAGCCGGTTGATTCAAACCGTTCGGTGATCCGTGGCGTGCTCGATCAGGAGGCCGAAGGGGCCACCCGCATCGCCATCCTGCGCCACCACAATGAGCGGCTTTCCAAGCTGCGCGACGAGGTCGAGCGCGACGTCGCGAACGCACCGGCGCCCGCGCCGATCGAGCCGATCTACGAAAGGGTGTCGGCCGAACTCGCCGAAATGCCCGAGGTGACCGCGCATGGCCGCAAGGCGGCGCTGCGCGTCAGCGTGGCCAGGAAATGGCAGGCGGCCGACGGCGTTGCCGGTTTCGAGCTCCGCCCGATCAAGGGCATCCTGCCGACGTTCCAGCCTGGGGCCCATATCGACGTCCATATGCCCAATGGCGAGATCAGGCAGTATTCGATCACCAACGGCCCTGGTGAAACCGACAGCTTCATCATCGGCGTCAAGCTGGAGCGGGATTCGAAGGGCGGCTCCAAATGCATGCATGAGACAGTCCGCGAGGGCGACGTGCTGGCGATCTCCGAGCCGCGCAACAATTTCCCGCTGCGCCGTGACGCGATCAAGACGCTGTTCGTCGCCGGCGGCATCGGCATCACGCCGCTGCTCGCAATGGCGCAGGCGCTGAAGAACCAGGAGCTGGCGCACGAGCTGCACTATTTTGCGCAAGGGGAGGAACACCTCGCTTTCGCCGATCGGCTGAAGCATCTCGGCGATGCGCTGAAGCCGCATCTCGGGCTGTCGCCGGACGCGACCGGCGCCGAGCTTCGGGGGATTCTCGCCGGTTACCGGGACGGCATGCATCTCTACATCTGCGGTCCCGGACCGATGCTGGAAGCCGCCCGCAAGATCGCCGCCGAGCAGGGCTGGCCGGATACCGCCATCCATTTCGAATATTTCAAGAACACCAACAAGATCGACGACAGTTCGAGCTTCGAAGTAGCGCTGGCGCGCTCCTGCGTCACGCTGCAGGTGCCGGGCGGCAAGACGATCATGCAGGTCATGCGCGAGAATGGCATCGATGTTCCGTCGTCCTGCGAGCAGGGCGCATGCGGTACCTGCGTCGCGACAGTGATCGAGGGCGAGCCGGACCATCAGGACGTCTACCTCAACGATGCCGAGCGCAAGGCCGGAACCAGGATCATGACCTGCGTCTCGCGCGCCAAATCGGCACGCCTCGTGCTCGACGTTTAGGAACTCCCGATGATCACGCTTTACGATTACGAACTTTCGGGCAACTGCTACAAGCTGCGGCTGCTGATGAGTTTTCTCGGCATCGACTACAAGACAGTGCCGGTCGACTTCTACCCCGGCCGCGAACACAAGTCGGAATGGTTCCTGAAGCTCAATCCGCTCGGCCAACTGCCGGTTATCGAGGATGAAGGGCTGATCCTGCGCGACGCCCAGGCGATCCTGGTCTACCTCGCGTCGAAATACGATCCGTCGGGCACATGGTATCCCCGGAACAGACCGGCCCTGCTCGGCGAGATCAGCCAGTGGCTGGCCTTCGCCGACGGCATCACTTCGACGGCGTCGGCCGCCCGCCTGCACGACGCGCTGTTCTACGATTTCGACATCGATGCCGCACGCGCCGGCGCGCACCGGCTGTTCCGTATCCTCGACGAGCATCTGTGGTTCGGCGAGCAGCAGGGCCGCGGCTGGATCTGCTCGGCCGATCATCCGACCATCGCCGATATTGCCTGCTTTCCCTACATCATGCTGTCGGAGGAGGGCGGCATTACGCGCCAGGACTATCCCGCCATCCGGCGTTGGTGCGATCGTGTCAAACGCATCAAAGGCTTTACCGTGATGTCGGGCGTGTTCCCGGCGGGGCCGGCCAAGGCCGCATGATTTCTATCGCAACGCCGGGCGATCGGTCGTCCCGGCAAGCAAGTTTGGGAGAAAGAAATGAAAACCCGCGCCGCTGTTGCCGTTGCTGCCGGAAAGCCGCTTGAGATCATGGAGGTCGACCTCGACGGCCCGCGCGAGGGCGAGGTGCTGGTCGAGATCAAGGCGACCGGCATCTGCCACACCGACGAGTTCACGCTGTCGGGTGCCGATCCCGAGGGCCTGTTTCCCGCCATTCTCGGCCATGAGGGCGCCGGCGTGGTGGTCGATGTCGGCAAGGGCGTCACCTCGGTCAAAAAGGGCGACCATGTGATCCCGCTCTATACGCCCGAATGCCGGCAGTGCCCGTCGTGTTTGTCGCGCAAGACCAATCTGTGCACCGCCATCCGCGCCACGCAGGGGCAAGGCCTGATGCCGGACGGCACCTCGCGCTTCTCGATCGGGGGCGAAAAATTGTTTCACTATATGGGCTGCTCGACCTTCTCCAACTTTACGGTGCTGCCGGAGATCGCCGTTGCCAAAGTCAATCCCGACGCGCCCTTCGACAAGATCTGCTACATCGGCTGCGGGGTGACCACCGGCGTGGGCGCGGTCATCAACACCGCCAAGGTCGAGCAAGGCGCGACCGCGGTGGTCTTCGGCCTCGGCGGCATCGGGCTCAACGTCATCCA
>NZ_VFUE01000037.1:0-30993 GCF_006441495.1 Mesorhizobium sp. B2-6-4 | reverse complement strand
CCACCGCCCTTCGCACGCGCGATGCCACCAAAGGCGGCGTATGCGATGCTTGCACCCAAGGCCGAAAGCAATACACGACGAGACGTAAACACTGTTCGATCCTCCTACAATTTCTGTGAAACTTCGGAATTTGATAATCGAAATGCGACACGCACGCGACTTCCACCCGCAAGACGAGAGGGGTCCTTAAGCGATACTACCGTAGTGTTTAATTGATTTGCGAGTTCCGCTTTAGCTTAACTTCGTCATCAGCAAAATATCGGATTTTACAATTTTGGCTAAGAGGAATTTCAGTGCCCAAATCGAAATCTCAACCTATCCTGCCTTGAGCGATTTGCTGATATAGAGTGTAGTGCCTCCGCTCCCGACCACAGTTCCTTTGGCGGGCTTGGAAATTGCGGGGCCCCCATCTCACCGATACATTCAGTCTTCAACTTGAGCTTGGGGTTTGCAAGGAAATCAGCAACTACTTTCGACCCGCACGGATCGGAATCTATGACATCGTGTCCGATCCCCCGAAAGACCACCACCTGGCCGAAAGGAAGGGTCTTCGCCGCGTGGTCCGCCCATGCTGTCGGCGTTGCTGGATCATATTCTCCCGACAACAGAAGAGTGGGTATGTCAGTGCGGCGCGGCTGCACCTGCGATGCTGGCCCGTTCTCAAGCATCCAAAGAGGGCATGCCCAGGAGTAGTCGTTCAGCTCAACCCATTTCGACCAGTATTTGTCCTGCTTGCCATTCAGATCGGGGAGAGCGCTGTCGGAACAACTTACAGAGAAGTCCATACCTTGGGAGATCTCCAGGTCGTCAGCATCGAAAAGTATCTCCGCCAGGGGTCTGAAATCCTGTTTGTATGTCCTCTCGATCAGCTCCGGCAGGGTCAGGAGCGCATCGCGATCGTATAAAATGCCGAATATAAGCTCGAGGAAATCTGCCCCGGAGACATATGTGTAGCGCGCCTCTTTATCTGTGCTGCGCAAGAGCAAAGGCTGCCGATCCAGCTGTCTTGCAATAAGCTGAACAGCATTGGATATCCCATTCATGCATCTGTTCGCTGCCTCACAGTCTCGCTCTAGCAATTTTAACGATCGGTCGAGATTCGGCCCATCTTCGTTCAGGTAATTGATGTCCAGCGGAACAACTGAATCTAGTATACTCGCCGAGACCCCTTCGGGGTGCTGGTTCATCACTTCCAGTGCAAGCCTGGTGCCATACGAGACGCCATAGAGAACCCACTTTTCTATCCCGAGAGCCTTCCGAAGGTCATCAATATCCTCCGCATTCTCCTCAGTGTTGTAGGCATCAAGATCAATGCCCTTTGCGATCAACGCCGTCCTGCATGCAAGAACTTCATCTTTCTTGAGCTTGCTAAAGGTGGTTTCGACCTCAACGCTCGAGAGAATGGCGTTCCAATGATCGGGCTTGAAATATTGAGAACAGTCCAAGGCGGGAGCGGACTTTCCGATGCCCCGCTGATCAGCAACGATTACTCGGCGTCCGATCATCCAGCTCTGGGCGCCGATGAACTCCCACCATCCATCGATGTCGTCGCTATTGGCGATGTCGGTAGGCTGCCCCGGGCCTCCTGTGAGAAACACTACCGGTTCGTGCCGTTCGCGGTCCGGTTCGAATACGACCACGGACAGGACGACCTCGGTACCGCCCGTCTTCTTTCGATTTTCTGGAACATTCACGGTCCCACACGTCATTGCCCGATCCCGCGGAATTTCGAACCAACAGCTGGTTTTCTTGAACTCACCCGCAGTGAGTTCCCCACCCCCCAGGCAAATGAGGAACGCAACCGACGTGACCACGAGAAGAAAACACCAACCTGGTTTGATGTACGCGCGTCTAAACACGGTAGACATCTCGCCCCTCATTTATAAGTATACGAAAACTGCTCGATTACGGATCGAATATTCTTCGCGTCATCGACAATCAGGAATAAAACGCCCGCAATCACGGATTCGTTATTTATTCAAGACGGAGAGTATTTCCCTCCGATGCCAAGGAACAATTCCGTATTTCAGAAAAATGGCAGGAAAAAATTTATCCCGCACCCGGCCTGACGACCCTCTCCATTTTGTGTTCCCAAGCGATATTGGGTTACTCCAACACAAAATTGGAAACAAGCTCGACAAACCGGGCGATTATATTAGCGCTTTTGATTGAGCCGTGCGCGAGACAGTTGGTCAGCACTGCGCTTATGTAAGCCGTGTTTTGCGCTACATTGCTCATCCGATTTTGCGCGGGTGCTCGCACCCTCCTCCTTATGGTGGATTCCCATTCTTTAGCATTAACGCATATAAAGACCGCGCTTCTGCACTCACGATGGGAACACAACCATGCGGAATCGAAAGTCACTTCAACTGGCGCTTTGGGCTTGTATATCGCTTTTTCTCACCGACGCCGCTTTAGCGAAAGATGCCTACAAGACTCCCTGTAGAGCGGACGCCAAGCGGGTGTGCCACATGGACAACGAAGTGAAGGCGCAAGGCTGCCTTAAACAGCACCTCAGCGAAGTCACGCCGGCTTGCAAGGCCTTCCTCACTAAACAATGAAATGACCACGGATCCTGTTGTTCCGCGTGCTCCAACAGCGGGGTTGCTCGCCGTGGGGTCTCACGCGATGGCACGATGAGCAAGGCGGACACCGTTCGCCCTGCCGGCATTCTGGTCCCGTTCGCTCCAACCGGGCGCCAGTCACGGCCCCGCCAGTTGCGTGGACATGCGAGGATGGCCGGGATTGACGAAAGGTATCAAAGGCCAGCGAGCGGCTGGCTTGTCTGTCTGACAGCCTGCCTCAGCCCACCCTGACCACGAAATGCTTCGTCACCGGCTCGATGATCTTCCAGGTTCCCTTGAAATCGGCTTCCACCACGAAGGCGTCGCCGGGGCCGACTTCGACTGGCGTGCCGCCGTCGGGCGTGATGATGATGCGGCCCGCGATCATGTGCACGAACTCATAGTCGGTGTAGGTGGCGTGATACGTACCGGGCGACGCGCGCCAGGTTCCGGAGATCACCTTGCCGTCCGCGGTCGTGTGCTGGACTGCGGTTTGCATGGTCGGCCGGCCCTCGACCGCGATCCAGCCAGGCAGGTCGCCGGCTTCCGCGTGTTCGACGGTGCCGAATTTCAGGATCGTCTTGTTCGTCATGCCGGGGCTCCGTTTTGCTTCGCTGTCGCACCGTCGGATAGCCGTTACGCGTGGCGTGGGCAATGCCGCCAGGGGGACCAGGGCAACCAATCCGGGTTCACCGGCGCCTTCGCACTGTTTGACGGAGCTCTGAACGAAAAAACCCGCCTGCTCGGCGGGTCCCTGGCGCGACTCAGCACCATAGGCAATTTGTAGCATTAACTGCCTTCACAGTCAATGAAGCTGAGTTCGCGGCCTTGCACCAGGAACCAGGCGCGTCCGCGCCTGGGGTGGGCGATTTGGCAATTCCTGCTGCTCCTCAGTCTGAAATCCTCAGGGCTTGTGGCGCGCCGCGACGAGTTCCGCCTTGCGCCTTGCCGTTTCCATTCCCAGCCCGATGAAGGCGCGCGCGTGCTTGGCCAGCGCCATGTTGTCCGTCCACAGATTACGCCAGATGGCGGTCTTCTTCGACAGGTTCTCGTCGACGATCTCCGAGGAGAAGGATTCGAAGCTGAGATCGTCGGCATAGCCGATCGCCGTCAGCGCATCGAATATCGCGGCGAAGTCGATATTGCCGGTGCCGAGGAAGCCGCGATGGCTCTCGCCGATATGGACATAGCCGATCTTGCCGGCGGCATGGCGGATGGCCAGCCCGACATCGGCCTCCTCGATGTTCATGTGGAAGGTGTCGAGGTGGAGAAAGATGTTGTCGGAGCCGGTGTCCTCGATGAAGGCCAAGCCTTGCGCCGCAGTGTTGAGCAGATTGCTCTCGAAGCGGTTGACGATCTCGAGGTTGAGCGTGACGCCTGCCGCCTTCGCGGTTTCGGCGACCTTGGCCAGCGTCCCGGCGCTGCGGTTCCACTGGTCTCGCGTCGGCGCCTCGGTCTGCAATCCGTGGCTGGTCGAGAGGATACCGGCGACCTTCTGGCCGCCGAGGTCGCGCGTCAGGGCGACGGTGTCGTCGAGGATCCCGACGCCGCGCGCGGCGACCGCCTTGTCGGCGCTCGAAATGTCGCCGTCGACCGGCAGGCCGATGCTGATCGCCACGCCGAGGTCGAGATCGGCGATGCGCTTGGCGAGCCCGCCAATATCGACATTGGCGGGGTCGAGATAGGAGAATTCGATCAGGTCGAAGCCGGCCTCCTTGGTGTTGGCCAGCGTGCGTTCGAGCTCGGCCTGCGTCGAGCTCGCCGACCAGACGAAAGAGTGGATTCCGATGCGCGACATGATCGTCTCCGGTTTTGCGACGAAATGAGGAGGACGCGGCAGGTCAGCCCGGCCGCGTCCGCCTTGGACTGATCAGCGGGCCGCGGTCCAGCCCTTGTAGTCCTTCAGATTCTCGGCGGTGATCAGCTTCGGATCGAGCAGCACCACCGGCTCCGCCGGCTTCTTGCCGGCAAGCACGTCGGCGGCCATCGTCAGCGACTGGCCGGCCATCACGTAGGGATCCTGCGAGGCAGAAGCCTTGATCATGGACTTGCCGGATGCCAGTTCCTTCTCGATGTCCGGCGCGCCGTCGACGGCGGTGAAGATGAACTCCGAGCGGTTGAGCTGCTTGGCGGCGAGCTCGGCGCCGATCGCCGTCGGATCGTTGATGGCGAACACCGCGTCGATCTTGTCGAAACGGGTCAGCAGCGACTGGAACACCTTCAGGCCGCCGTCGCGCGAGCCTTCGGCGTTCTGGTCGTCGGACAGGATCTTGATGTCGGGATGCTGGGCAAGCACGTTCTTGCAGCCCTTCACGCGCTCCAGGATCGACGAGGACGCCGGACCGTTGAGGATGACGTAGTTGCCCTTGCCGCCAGTTTGGTCGACCAGATATTGGCAGGCCTCCTCGCCGGCCTTGACATTGTTGGTCATCACGGTGACGTCGGCGCCTGGCGCGGAGACGTCGAAGGCCGCGACCACGATGCCCGCCGCCTGCGCCTTCTTCACCGCGGGCGCGATCGCCTTGGCATCGACGGCGTTGAGCATGATGACGTCGACGCCGGCGGCGATAAAGGAATCGACCTGCGAGACCTGCTTGTTCAAGTCATAGTCGGCCGACACCGACGTCACCTCGACGTTCGGATTGATCTTCTTGGCCGCGTCCTCGATGCCCTTGATGGTGGCGACGAAGAAGGGGTTGCCGAGCAGGCCGACCGAGATGCCGACCTTGTTCAGGTCCTTGGCCGATGCCGGCGCAATGGCGACGGCCGCGAACGCGGCGCCGCAGAGCAGTTTGGCGATGGTCTTCATTACGCTTACTTCCTCCTGATGCCCCGCGCCTCTCACGGTGCGTTACACAAGCCGGTCTTTGATGCCGGCGACAAGGTCACTCACGTTCTTGCCCCTGCCTGGAGCCTGTAGCGGTCGAGGGCGACCGCCACGATGATGACCAATCCCTTGATGATGTACTGCCAGATGTCCGAGACGCCGGCCAGGATGAGCCCGTTGGACAGCACGGCGATGATCAGCCCGCCGATCAGCGTGCCCCAGATCGAGCCGACGCCGCCGACGAAGCTTGTGCCGCCCAGGATGACCGCGGCGATGGCGTCGAGTTCGTAGGACTGGCCGAGCTGCAGGCCGTTGGCGGCATAGAGCCTGGCCGCCGACATGGCGCCGCCGAGACCTGCCAGCAGGCCGGACACGCCATAGACGAAGAGCAGCACCAGCGGCACCTTGATGCCGGTCAGCCGCGCCGCCTCGGCATTGCCGCCCACGGCATAGATCCAGGTGCCGAGCACGGTGCGTTTCAGCACCAGCCACGACACCACCACCACCGTCAGCGCGATGATGACCAGCCAGGGAACGCCGAACAGCGAGCCGTTGCCGATGAAGTCGAACGGCAGGTCGGAGTTGAACACGGTCGTGTCTTCGCCGAGCAGGCGGGCGACGCCGCGCACGGCGGTCAGCGATCCCAGCGTGACGATGAAGGGCGGCAGCCTGATATAGGCGATGAGCAGCCCGTTGATGACCCCGAAGCCGAGACCGACCAGAATGGCCGCCGGCACGCCGAGCAGGCCCCAGTCCGGCACCAGCGACACCAGCACCGCCACCATTGCGGAAGCGGCAAGGATCGAGCCGACCGACAGGTCGATGCCGCCGGTGAGGATGACGAAGGTCATGCCGGCGGCGAGCACGATGTTGATCGACGATTGCTGCGTGACGATCAACAGGTTGGTGCCGGTGAGAAAACGCGGATTGATGAACTGGAAGCCGGCCGCCAGCAACACCAGCACCGGCAGCATGCCGAGCGCGGCGAGAGCCGTGCGCAGCCGCCGGCTCCTGACCGCCGCCTGATCCACACTCGTCGTCGCGGTCGTTCTGTCGGTCATCCCTTCGGTCCTTCCTGGGCCGCTCCCGTCGCAAGTTCCATGATCGCTTCCTGGCGAAGCGCCTCGCCCCGGGACGCCGTCACCTCGCCCGCTATGGCGCCGTCGCGCATCACCAGAACCCGATCGGCGACGCCGATCACCTCTGGCAATTCGCTGGAGATCATCAGTATGGCGATGCCCTTGCTGGCGAGACTGTCGATCAACCGGTAGATCTCCGATTTGGCGCCGACATCGACGCCGCGCGTCGGCTCATCGAGGATGACCACCTTGGGTTCGGTCTCCAGCAGGCGGGCCAGCAGCACCTTCTGCTGGTTGCCGCCCGACAGCGAACCGGCATTGGCCTGCGCCGAGCGGGTGCGGATCGAGAGATCCGCGACGGCTTTCGCAGCGCGCCTGTCGGCGGCGGCGAAGTCCCGCAAGCCGCCGGCGCGCGCATCCCTGGCCAGAACGCCCATGTTGATGTTGTCGGAAATAGACATGTCGAGGAACAGGCCGAGTTCCTTGCGGTCCTCGGTGAGATAGGCGATGCCGGCATCGAGCGCCTCGCGCGGCGAGCCGATGGCGATCGGCTTGCCGTCGAGCTCCAGCGTGCCGGCGCTGCGCCGGTCGGCGCCGAAGATGAGCCTGGCAAGTTCGGTGCGGCCCGAGCCGACGAGGCCCGCCAGCGCCAGCACCTCGCCATGATAGAGGTCGAAGGAGCAGTCCTTCAGCAGCCTGCCGTCGGACATGCCGCGCACCGACAGCGCCACGGCGCGCTTTTCGCCCGGCGGGCGGTGATCCTTCTTGTAGAACGCCGAGAGATCGCGGCCGACCATCATCGAAACGAGCCGCGAGGCGCTGAGGTCGGCGCGCTCCAGCGTGCCGACATAGCCGCTGTCGCGCAGCACGCTGACGCGGTCGGCGAGCTGGTAGACCTCTTCCATGCGATGGCTGATGTAGATGATGGCGATGCCTTGCGCCTTCAGCGTCGCGATCACCTCGAACAGCCGCTCGGTCTCGCGCGAGGTCAGCGACGTGGTCGGCTCGTCCATCACGATGATGCGCGCATTGGTCGACAGCGCCCGGGCGATCTCGACCAGCTGGCGCTCGCCGAGTGACAGGCCGGAAACCAGGGCACGCGCCGAAAAGGAAACGCCGAGCCGGCCGATGATCTCGGTCGCGCGCCGGTTGCACTGGTCGCGGTCGACGATGCCGAAACGGCGCGGTTCGTTGCCGAGGAAAATGTTCTGCGCCACGGTCAGATTGGGCGCCAGCGACAGTTCCTGGTAGATCACCGCGACGCCGCTGGCGCGCGCCTTGATCGGATCGCCGGTCGCGGCGGGCATGCCATCGATCAGGATCTCGCCCCCGGGATCGGGACGATAGGCGCCCGAAAGCACCTTCATCAGCGTCGACTTGCCGGCACCGTTCTCGCCCATCAGCGCGTGCAGCTCGCCGGCCTGGACGGTAAGCGAAACATCCTGCAGGGCGCGGATCACGCCGAACGTCTTCGAAATATGGCGCATTTCCAGCACCGGGTGGCGTTCCGCCCCCATGCCGGCTGTCTCCGTCCTGGCCTGCGCGCTCATCGGGCTGCGACCTTGCCGGCGGTCCCGGCGACCAGATCGCGCCAGCCGTCGCGGTAGCCGGCGAGGCTGGTGAAGCGCACTGCTTTCACCGGCTCCGGCGGCTCGGCGGCGAATTCACGCCCGACGCTCTCGAAAGCCAGGGCCGCAGCGCCCGTGGCGCTGCCTTGCAGCGAAGCGCCCTGCATGAAGGCCTGCTCCGGCCGCAGCTGCGCCAGCAGGCTGGCGAGCAGGCCGCCAGTGTTGAGACCGCCGTCGACGATCACGGTGTTGCTGGAATGGATGAGGTCGAGGCAGAGGTCGAGCATCAGCGCGACATAGAGCAGTGCCACGGCCGCACGCTCGCCGGCATCAGGCGTGCGTCCGACCAGCCGGCCCGAACGGCCTGGCATCGGCCCGCCCGGCGCGAAGCTCGGCAATGCCATCATGCCGGCATCGATCGCCCGCTGCACCGCCGCGCCTTCGACCGGGCCTTGCCAGCCGTCGCTGATGGCGGCGAATTCGCGCCCGCCCATGAAGCGGATGGTCGGCACCGGGCCGCCGTCCACATCGACATTGACCAGCATGTCGCGATCGCGGTCGAGCGCCTCGAGCGGACAGTCGGGATTGAGCACGATGACCCAGGTGCCGGTCGAAACCACTGTCACCGAGCCCAGCCCCTGCCGCCGATAGGCATGGAGCGCGGCATTCGAGTCGTGGACGCCGTTGTGGATGGCGAGCGGCCGCGACGCGCTGCCGAAGTCCTGTTCGCCGATGACAGTACCGGCACGCGCGAAGGCCGGCATCTGGTGGCGCCACCCCTCGGCGTCGACCAGTGAGGAAAAATCGTGACGACGCGGCGCCCACAGATGCGAATGGCAGCCGAGATAGGACACTTCGCAAACCGGCCTGCCGCCAAGGCGCCAGCTCCAATATTGCGGATAGCCGAGAATCCATTTCGCCGTCGCGAAAGCGTCGGATGCGGCCTCCTGCAGCCACAGCATGTGGCGGCCGTAGTTGAAACCGAGCGGCAGCCGCGGCGAGAACGTCTCGGCGTAGTCCGGAATGCGGCGATCGATCCGCGCGGCGATTTCGGCCGGCGGCTCCTGCTCATAGTCGAGGATCGGATGCGTCAGCGCCGCGTCGTCCACGAGGGCGAAGGTGCAGCCATGGCCCGACACCATCACCCCTTCCACGCCATGGTTTTCGATCACAGCGGTGACGGCGCCGAGCGCCCAATCGTGGAGGTCGGCCTCATCGAGCACGCTGAAGCCGCCTTGGCGCGTCCATTTCGGCTGGGTCCGGCGCTCGTCGAGAATGCGTCCGTCCTGGCCGAAGACGAACAGCTTCGAATTGGTCTTGCCGAAGTCGAGCACCGCGACCTTCATGCGATGGCTCCCGTGGTCGAAGCAATCCGCACCATGACGCCGGCATCCTCCAGCATGCGCGCGTCGGCATCGGAAAGACCGTCGTCGGTGACCAGCGTGCCGATGCGCGACAGGGGCAGCGCAACGTTACGGGCCTGGATCGAAAGCTTGCGGCTGTCGGCCAGCACGACGATCTGGTCGGCGCACTGGCTAAGCTCGACGATCGAGCGCACCAGCAGCGGGTGCGATTCCAGCAAGCCTTCCTGGCCGATGCCTTGCGCGCCGAGAAAGAACTTCGAAGCGTAGAAAGGTGCCGGATGGGTGAGCGAGTGAATGATGCCCGGCTCGCGATGCAGGTCGCCGCCGGCAACGGTCAGGCTGCAATGGCCATGATCGCTCAGATACGCCGCCAGCGGCATCGAGTTGGTGTAGAGCCGGATGCTGCGCTCGGCGAGCTTGACCCCGAGATGGAAACAGGTCGAGCCGCCATGCACGATAACCGCGTCGCCGTCGCGCACCATGGTCGCGGCTAGGTTGGCGATCTGCCGCTTGGCCTCGACCGCGAGGTCGCGATTCTCGTCATAGGGCCGGGCATAGGCGACGCCGGCCTGCGACGTGCCGTCGAGCGCCGAAACACCGCCATAGACCTTGCGCGCCTCGCCCGCCTCGTCGATCCGGTCGATGTCGCGCCGCACCGTCGCGGCCGAAACGCCGAGCCGCTCCTGCAGCTCCCGCACCGAGGCGAAGGGGCGATCACGCAAGAGTTCGACGATCTGACGCTGGCGGCCGGAGTCGCTCAACTGTTTCCTCCAAAACGCCGTTCTGCGACGGCAGTTGGTGTAACTTACTCAACATTAGCTCGATTGCAAGCCACAACTGACGGTATTCGATCACGGTTGACGGAACTCACTCTTATCTGCGATATCAACCCGTCGAATGCCCGACCACCGCATTCGACGGTTGGCGGATTGTTGGAGGAGATGCGTGATGGCGACCCAGGCGGATGCGCAGGAATTGGCGGCGCTGCGGGCGCTTTCGGCCGCCATCGGACAGGATCCGCATCTGACCCAGGCCGCCGGCGGCAACAACTCGCTGAAAGCCGGAGACACGCTGTGGATCAAGGCTTCCGGGACCTGGCTGAAAGACGCGCTCGCCGATGACATCATGGTGCCGGTGGCGATGGCGCCATTGCTCGAGGCGGTTGAACGACGCGATCCCGCCGCCGACCAGCCTCAGGCCTTCGCCATCGGCGCGCTCAACCCGCGCGGGCTGCGTCCCTCGATCGAGACCACGGTGCATGCCTTGATGCCGCAGCGCGTGGTCCTGCATGTCCACTGCGTCGACACCATTTCGCTTGCGGTGCAGGCCGATTGCGAGGTCCTGGCCGCGTGCCGGCTCGCAGGCATCCAATGGGCCTATGTTCCCTACCGCCGGCCGGGCCTGCCGCTGGCCCAGGGCATCTCCGAAAGGCTGCGGCCGGGCGTCGATGTCCTGATCCTGGGCAATCACGGCCTCGTCGTCGCGGCCGAGACCGTCACCGGGGCCGAGGCGCTGTTGCGCCGCGTGACCGGGCTTCTGGCAAGGGCGCCGCGCGACGCGGCCGCGCCCGACATCGCGGCACTGACCGCGCTTGCCGCAAATTCCGGCTACCGCTTGCCCGTCGACACCGAGGCGCACGCGGTCGCCATCGATCCCGACAGCCGCCGCATGGCATCGGGCGGCAGCCTCTATCCCGACCATGTCATCTTCCTCGGCAAGGGTTCGGTGGTGGCTGCGCCCGGCGAGGACGTCGCCGCTGTCGTCAGGCGTCGCGGCGCCCAGCCCCTGTCGATCCTGTTTCCGGGGCTCGGCGTCCTGATGCGCGCCAATGCCAGCGCCGGCGCCGACGCCATGCAGCGTTGCCTTGCCGACGTGACGGCGCGGGTCGATGTCACGGCGACGTTGAATTACCTTACCGAGGCGGAGAACGACGAACTCGTCAACTGGGACGCCGAGCAGTACCGCCAGAAACTGAACGCCTCCGGTGGCTGACATGTCGCCCGTCGCCGGCTCGCCTCTCTCGGATCGTCTCGTCATCGGCGTCGATATCGGCACCTCGGGCGCCCGCGCCGTAGCCATGCGTCCGGACTTTTCAATTGCCGGCCAAGCCGCCGTCCGCCTCGACGCATTTGGCCAGGATCCACGCAGTCCGGCGGCCTGGTGGCAAGCGGTCCGGGCAGCGCTGGCGGAGTTGATTGCGGGCATCGACCGGATCACGGTCCGCGCCATCGCCGTGGATGGCACCTCGGGCACGTTGCTGCCGGTCGACGGTGCCGGACGGCCGCTCGCCGAACCGCTGATGTACAATGACAAGGTCGCCGGCGACGATATACTGGCCGCGATCGCGCGCGAGGCGCCGGCGGGCAGCGCCGCGCACGGTGCGACCTCAGGCCTCGCCAAGGCGCTTCACTTCCAGCATCTGCCGGGCGTGGCGGCGGTGCTGCATCAGGCGGACTGGATCGCCGGACAGTTCTCGGGCCGCTTCAACGTCAGCGACGAGAACAACGCCTTGAAAACCGGCTACGATGTCGAGGCCCGCCGTTGGCCGGACTGGATCGCGGCGACCGGAATGCGCATGGATTTGCTGCCTGACGTCGTCGAGCCGGGCGACGTGACCGGCACGCTCACCGCGGCCATGGCGGATCTGTTCGGCTTGGCCCGCGACGTGACCGTCGTTGCCGGCACGACCGATGGCTGCGCCTCTTTCCTGGCGACGGGTGCCGCGGGGGTCGGCGACGGGGTCACGGCGCTTGGCTCCTCGCTTACCATCAAGATCCTGTCCGACCGGCCGATTTCGGCGCCGCGATACGGCATCTACAGCCACCGGCTAGGCAATGGCTGGCTGGCCGGCGGGGCCTCGAATTCCGGCGGCAAGGTGCTGGCGCAGCATTTCCCGCTCGCGCGCATCATCGAGCTCAGTGCCATGATCGACCCGGCGACCGAGACCGGCCTCGACTATTATCCGCTCGCCACATCGGGCGAACGCTTCCCCATCGCCGATCCGGCGCTCCCCCCGCGCCTCGTCCCGCGCCCGGTGGATGATGCCGACTATCTCAAGGCGATGTTCGAAGGCATGGCCGCGATCGAAGCGCTCGGCTATCGCCGGCTTGGCGAGCTCGGCGCGCCGGCGCTGACTTCGGTGCGCAGCGTCGGCGGCGGCGCGGCAAATCCTGCGTGGAGCGCGATCCGGCAGCGTAAGCTCGGCGTTGCGTTCTTGCCGGCTTTGTCGGACGAGGCCGCTGCCGGAACGGCGCGGCTGGCGTTGAAGGGTGCGAACGAGGCGGGGCTGCTATGAACCGGAAACTGGCTGAACGCCTCGACGGCATCGGACCGCTGGCGGAGCGCTACCAGGTCTTCCTGGTCGACCAGTTCGGCGTGCTGCATGACGGCTCGGCCCCCTATCCCGGCGCGGTGGCGGCCTTGGCGGCACTGAAGCGCGCCGGAAAGACCGTGGTGCTGGTCTCCAACTCCGGCAGGCGCGCCAAGCCCAACGAGGACCGTTTGCTGAGGCTCGGCTTCGAGGCCGGAAGCTGGGATCATTTCGTTTCCTCCGGCGAGGTGGCGTGGCGATCCTTCCACGAAATGGCGGGGACCGGAGCGTTGCGGCCCGGCACGAACTGCCTGTTGATCAGCCGCGATAATGACCGCACAGCGATCGAGGGCCTGCCTTTTGTGTTGACCGGAGCCGGCGATACCGCCAACCTGGTACTGATCGCGGCCAGCGAGGGCGACCGCTACGACCTGGACCATTATCGCCGCCTGCTGGCGCCGGCGGCGGCGCGAAAGGTGCCATGCATCTGCACCAATCCCGACAAGATCATGCTGACGGCGGTCGGGCCTCGCTTCGGCGCCGGCGAGATCGCCGATCTCTACGAGAGCCTGGGCGGCAGCGTCACCCGCATCGGCAAGCCCGGCCCGGCGATCTTCGATGCCGCACTGGCGCTGGCCGGCGAGCCCGACCGCGCCAGCGTGGTCTGCGTCGGCGACAGTGTCGAGCATGACATAGCGGGCGGAAACGGCTCCGGCATCGCCACGGCGCTGGTCCTGAGCGGGATATTGGCGGACACTTCGGATCTTGTCGCTGTTTTCGACGAGGAGCAGGCCTGGCCGGACTACGTCACGGGGTCCTTCAGCTTCCGTTGACCGCCTCGAGCATGCGCCTTGCGCTCTCTTCGTCGGTGATCAGGATGGTCGGCGCGATCAGGTTCATGGCGCCGAGCAGCGCCGCTGTCTTCTCTTCGCCGCCGGACGTGAGAATGCGGATCGGCGCCTTGCGCAGCCGATCGACCTCCACCGACATCACATGGCTGTTGACGGGGTGGTCGACGAGATCGCCATTGCGGTCGAAGAAATGGAACAGAAGGTCGCCAACGGCGCCACGCGCAACCAAGGCCTCGCGGTCCGCCTCCTTAAGAAAGCCGCCGCGAGAGAACGTAGTGGCCGAAGCGATGCCGCCGACGCTCAGCAGAACGGCATCGAGCACGTTGGCCATCTCAAAAACCTCCTGCAGTCCGCAACGCTCGACCAGCGCGATCTTGGTCTCGACGCTGTCGACGACGGCCGGCGTCGGGATCAGATAGCCGTCGCCCTGGAAGATTTGGGCGAAGCGCCAGGCGAACTCGGCCGGGTTGTAGCGGCGCACGACGCCCACACCGCCTAGCAGCGAAATGACCTTGAAGTCGGTGAGCGATTTGGCGCTGATGAAGGGCAGACTCGAGAACAGCGTCTGACCCCAGCCGACGCCGACGCGCATGCCGGATTTCATCGTGTCGGACAGGAAAATCCCGGTCTTCGCACTGATCGCGGGGATCGGATCGGCATTGGGCGCGGTCAGCGGCGCCACCAGCGCCTGCTTCAGGCCGAACGTGCGCTCCAGCGCGCGCTCCAGCCGCACGATCTCTGACAACTCGCTTTCGATGGTGATTTTCACCTCGTTGCGCGAGCGCGCCTCCGCCAGCATGCGAACGATGGTGACGCGGCCGACGCCGAGCACGTCGGCGATCTCGTTCTGCGTCATCTGCTCGACGAAATACATCCAGGCGGCGCGGATCCTGAGGCGGTCCGTGCGGCTCTCGTTGACGACCTGTTCGGGCGCCTCGGTCACTCCGCTTTCGCTATCGCCCTGCCGTCGCCTGCCCAACTGTCTGTCTCCCCGCTCGGCGATGTAGGAGTCCCTCGCCGATTCTCCACGCTGGTTTAATATCGCCTATTGATCTACCAATCGATAGGAACAATGTAGGGTCAGCGGCCGGCTCTCGGCGGTCGAGGCCGGTAGACGTTTTCGAGGCGATTCGCGATGCTCAGACAAATCTCCAGGGATGTCCGCGTCAATTTGAAGGACCGGCTGCGCGACGTCCGCGACATCATTCGCCAGAGCCGCCACGACAGCGACAGCGATGCCAATCTCGTGCGGGAAGCAACCAGCCATTTGCCGCCGTTCCCGGGCAAAGGCATCGAAGGCCTGCTCGGCCATGCCGCCAGTGCCGTCGACGAAGCCTTGTCGATCGCCGAATCCTTTGTCCCGCATGACCGCCCGACGAAGATCGACGGAACGACCGTGAAAGGCCTTGGCATCTATTTCCCGGCCGGCAACGAGGAACGCCGGTCCAGCGCCGAGCGCGTCTTCCGGCGCGACATGTACTATCTGACCAGGACCGTGCTCGCCGCCCTGAAGATCGACAATGCCCGGATCCACGAGGCGGATTTCGCCGCCGTCCACGCCGCCATGCAAAAACGCCACGCCGGTCTGCTGGCCGCGATACCCGCCAGACCCGGCCCCGCCGCGCTGCCGGCCGTCGCCGCTGCCTGTGCGGCGCTGCTGGTCGAGTGCCTCAACCACCGTCCTGTCCGCTTTGTCGAAGCCGAACCGGATGCAATCGGCGACCGGGCGCTCGACATAGCTTGCTTGGCCCCCGTCGTCCTGGCCTGCGGCCTGGCCACAACGGCCAGCGACGGTGCGCCGGAGCCCGACATGCTGGAGACCGCTGTTCTGGCGGCCGGCATCCGTCACGACCGCATCGTCAAGGCCTGTGCCAAGGCGAGCCCGGTCGATGAATTGACACCTGTCTTCGCCACCTTGCTTGCCCATCTGCCGTAGCTGCCGGTTCCGGTCGGGACTATCGCCCGGCCGCCATGGACGTGATGGTCTTCTTGGCGCGCTGGATCGAGGCCGGGCTCATCGAGAGCTCGGTCAGCCCCATCTCGAGAAAGGCCGGGATGAGATCCGGGCGGCCGGCCGCCTCGCCGCACATGCCCACCATGATGCCGGCGGCCACGCCGGCCTTTGCGGTCAACTCGATCGCCGACATGACGGCCGGGTTGGCGACATCATTGAGCTTGGCCACGGTCGGGTTGAGCCGGTCGGCGGCCATGATGTACTGGGTCAGGTCGTTGGTGCCGATCGAGAAGAACGACACTTCTTTCGCCAGCGCCGGCGCGATCAGAACGGCGGCCGGCGTTTCGATCATCACGCCGAGATCGAACGCCGCATGCGGCACGCCTTGCGCCTTCAGTTCCGCCGCGCATTCGGCAACCAGGACCCGCGTCTGCCGCACCTCCGATATGTCGGAGACCATCGGCAACATCACCTTGATGTTGCCGTGCACGGCTGCCCTGAGCAGCGCCCGTAGCTGGCGCTTGAAGATGTCGGGCCGGTCGAGGCACATGCGGATGCCGCGCCAGCCGAGGAAGGGATTTTCCTCGTCGGGAAATTCGATGCCGGCGATCGGCTTGTCGCCGCCTATGTCGAGCGTGCGCACGATGACGGGATAGGGCGCGAATGCCTTGGCCAGCGCCGCATAGGTCTCGGCCTGCATGTCCTCGGAGGGCAGATGCATATGGCGCATGAACAGAAGCTCGGTGCGGAACAGGCCGACGCCCATGGCGCCGGCTTCCTGCGCTGCCTCGATTTCCTCCAGCGAGCCGATATTGGCGGCGACCTCGATGATCCTGCCGTCCGCGAGTTTGGGCGTCACGGTCTTGAAGACGGCCAGTCCGGCGCGCTCCTTGGCCGCCGCCTGGACGCGGGCGGCGAAGTCCGCGCGGGTCGCCGCATCGGGGTCGACGATCACCTGCCCGCCATTGCCGTCCACGGCCACTTCGCGCGCGCTGCGCAGGGCATTGATCTGGTCGCCAAGGCCCAGCACTGCCGGAATGCCGTGCGAACGGGCGATGATGGCAATATGCGAGGTGGCCCCGCCATGGCCGCATACCACCCCGCCGATGCGCTTCAGCGGCGCCCGCGCCAGGTCCCAGGCGCCGATATCGTCGGCGATCAGGATGGCGCCTTCGGGGATATTTTCGAGGCTGGCGTCATCCTGGCCGAGCAACGCCAGACAGATCTGTCGTCCGACCGCATGCACGTCGTCGGCGCGCGCGTTGAGATAGTGATCGTCGACCGCGCTGAAATCGGCGGCAACGGTGGAGGCGGCGGTGATGACGGCCGAAACCGCATCGTTTCCGCTTTTGATCGCCTCCTCGGCCTCGCCGGTCAGGCTGTCGTCGGCGGCGATGTCCCGCAGCGCCGCGATGATGCCGCGATCTCCGGCGGACAGGGTGTCCTGCGCCAGCGCCTTGTCCATGCGCGCCTGAACGGCGGCGACGGCGGCGCGGAACCTGTCGATCTCGCCGGCGATCTCCTCCGCCCGCAGCATGCGGCCCTGTCCAGCGATGTCAGGTGGAAAATGCGCGAAGGCAGGCCCGATGGCGACGCCCTCGCTCGCCGCGACGCCGCGCAAACCGGCCACGCCTGAAACAGCCGGTACGGGTTCGGACGTCGGCACAGTTTCCTCGCCCGTGTTGGCGGCCGATTGCGGATCGTCATCGTCGAGACCTGCCTTCGGGTTCTCGAGATAGCCGATCAGCGCCTCGATCGCTTCGATGGCGTCCGCGCCATTCGCCCGCACGGTGACTTCCTGGTTTTCCTTCACCGCCAGCAGCATCAGCTTGACCGAGCTCTTGGCGCTGACCGCCTTGCCGTCCTTGACCAGCTCGACATCGGATTCGAAACCCTTGGCAAGCTTGACGAAGCGCGTGGCGGGACGTGCGTGCAAACCTTCATGCACTCTGACGATGGTCGAGCGTTCCATGGCAAATACTCTGTTGTGGCGCCGCGCCGACATGGGTCGCGGCGCGAATGCTTCAGGCGGCGATGGTGATGATCGCGTCTGTCTTCAGGGCGGCCACGAGCGCTTGAGTGTCGACCTGCGAAGCGCAGATCTCGCCCGGCCGCTCGGCCTCGGTGGCGCCATTGAACGAGATGACGACATGCCCCATCTCGAGCACCTTGCTCCAGGCGCTGGAGCCGACCGCCGTGATTGTCGCGGAAACAGGTCCAAGGGTGATCGACGCGCCCTTCTGCGGCGCGCCTTCGCTGGGCCCGAGTTCCGTCTTGTGGAGCACGGAAACCTCGGCAAGCTCCGGCGGCGAGCCATCCGCGAACAGGATGAGCACGCCCCCTTCGGCAAGGTCCGCCACCTCAGGCCCGATGGAAGTGACCCGTGTTCTCAGCAGAACCGTCATATGGCGAACCTCATTTCCTTACTTTCCTCGAGGGGGTCACGGACGCCCGTGAACCCCTCTATCTCCGTGCTTTGGCGCAATTCCCAAGGGAAAGCGCTACGCGCCTTTTTCCGGGAAAGCCGTTTCAGGCTTTCCCGGAATTTGCTTAGAACACGATCAGGCTGACGACCCAGGCGATCAGCACCGAGACCGGGCCCATGATCTGGCGGCTGATGAGAACCGCCGGGACGCCGATTTCGATCGTCTTGGGCTTGGCTTCACCGAGCGCCAGGCCGACCGGGACAAAGTCGCAGCCCACCTGGGTGTTGTAGGCAAACAGCGCCGGCAGCGCCATCGCCGGCGAAATCGTGCCGTTGGCGATCTGCGGACCGATGATGGCGACGCCGATGACCTGCGCGATGACCGCGCCCGGTCCCAGGATGGGGGACAGGAACGGCAGGCCGCAGATGGCCGAGATGATCAGCAGGCCGACGATGTTGTTGGCGAGCGGTCCCATCGGCTGGGCAAGCACGTCGCCGATGCCGGTGTACAGGATCAGGCCGATGAGCATGGTCACGAAGGCCATGAACGGCAGCACGTTGCGCACCACCTGGTCGATCGTACGGCGGCCGGCATTGAAGAAGATGCCGACCACGCGGCCCATGACGCGGCCGATCGAGCTGATCAGGCCGATCAGCCCGCCTTCGCTCGGTAGCGGCTGTGGTGCCGCGGCCGCGGTGTTGTTGCCTGGACTCATCGATGCTGCTCCCCCCGCAGTGGTGACCGCCTCGGATCCGTCCGCCATTGTGACATTGGCCGGCTTCACGCCCGAAACGTAGATGTCCTCGGTGATGAACTGGGCGAGCGGCCCAGCCTGGCCGACCGGCGTCAGGTTGACGGTCGGGATGCGCTTGCGCGGATAGACGCCGCAGCGTGCGGTGCCGCCGCAGTCGACGACGACGACCGCCATCTCGCTTTCGATCGGCGGCGCCTTGAAGCCGTCGACGGCCGTAGCGCCGGTCATGTCGGCGATGAGCTGTGCCACGGGATGGATGCCGCCTCCGGTGACGGAGACGATCTTATCGCGCTGTGCGGTCGGCTCGATGACGAGCGGGCCGCCCCAGCCTGTGGAGCCCCGGGAGATCCTTACGGCTTTGTATGTCTTGGCCATGATGTCCTCCCCGCCCTTACAGCTCGATGCCCTGGCGGCGTGCCATGATGGCGGTGATGCGCTCGGTCAGCATGCCCTTGAGCAGGATGACGACGAGGCCGACGATGGCGTACCAGATCGCCACCTTGACGTGATAGCCTCCGGCGACGACACCCCGCTTCTCGAGGTCGAGCAAGGCGACCAGCATGCCGCCCCAGACGAAGTATTCGCCGGGGTTGATATGCGGGAACAGGCCGAGCGGCGGATGCACGTAGGAGACAGCCGCGTCATAGAAGGCGGGCTTGTGCTTTTCTTCCAGGAACGATCCGAAGGTGTAAGCCATCGGGTTGGTGAGGAAGAACACCGCCAGCAGAGGCAGCAGCGTATAGCGGGTCAGCGCGATCCTGCCGGCGCCGCGTGCCAGGCCGTGGACGCGCTCCTCGCCGACCAGTTCGGTGACGGCGTAGAAGGCGGTCATCAGCACCACCAGTGTCGGGATGATGCCGGTAACGAAGCCGGCGAACACTTCGCCGCCTTTCTGGAAGATGCCGATGAAGTATTTGCCGATTGCGGTCAGCCAGCCGAGTTGCTCTTCCTGCTGCACGTTTTTCAGCTGTTCCTTCAGCTGATCGGCGGTGACAGGCGCGCTGTCGGTCTGCGCCTGCGCCAACACCACGAGATGATCGGTGGCATGCTCGACGCCGAGCCTGCCGTGCCAGGCAGCATCCGAGACCATGGTGCCTGCAACATGCAGGTTATGCACGGCCATGTCGGCATGCTGCGCCAATAACGAAAATACAGACATTTCTCCTCCTTATGCCGCCCGCCGGTTGATCCCGGCCGGTGCGCGGCGTCCTCTAGGCCCTTGCTACGTTCAAGCCGGACAAGCCCGGCTTCTTCCCCGGCTCCGACCGTGCTTTGTCGATCTGTTCGATCGCCCGTTTCACGGCCTCGGCCACACCGGGTTCCCCCTCCCCCATGATCGCAGGGTTGGACCGGAGTTGATCGAGGGGAACACCCTCGAATTGTTGATGTCGTTTGAATTTGGTGAACACCGAGCGCCCGCTCATGACCATCATGCGGCGCACGATGAGGTCCGGCGTCACCACGACGAGCGCGATGGTGCCCTTGGCCAGCCGGCCGCGAAAATTGCCGGCCCCGACGAAGCCATCCTTGTACTGGTCGGTGACGCCCCGGAAGACATCCGAATAGTGCCGCATCTGCAGCCAGACGCCGAGCGACTGCAGCGCCCACACGATAACCAGAAGAAGCAGTCCCCACTGCCAAATCGCCATTCGGTTCTCCTCCCGAAGCCTTCATTGAACCGCATCTTGGACGGATGCGCGACAACAGCAAAGTGAGAACATTTGTTTCCGAGAATGTCAATATGTATGATATTGACCTCGGTCACGGTCATCCACAGGGCCGTCGGCCGATTTCGGCGACGGCACGGTTGTGCTAGCCTGTCGTCAAACGGGATATGTGAAATGGAACTGCCCTTCAGGGATGAACTGGCCCTTATGCCCGACCTTCGCCATCGGTTGCGACAATTGCGCTGGTTCCGCGCGACGTTTCGCGGCAGCGCCAAGGTGGTGTCCGACACATTCGGCGTGCGTTTTGAAATCGACGAAGCCAGGCTCACAAGGGCTTTTCTCGACTGGGTCGAGATCATGGAGGCGCAGAAGCGTTTCGCCGCGATCGACCGCGCCGACTTCATCGTCTTTGCCGCCGGCCTCGTGCTGCGCGAACTGATACGGCAGGCGCCGGCCAGGGAAGTCTCCGGCCTCAGCCATCTCGTCGAGACCGAGCAGAATGCCGGCACGCTGGAAATCGTCCGCTTCTGGCCTGAGGGGTTCCTCTACACCAATTATTGCGTTTCGGTGATTTCGGCGATCTACGAGCAGGAATTCGGCTCAGCGCCCAGCATCGACAAATGCGCCGACGACCTGCGCACATGGTGGTCCTATCGCGAGAACGTGACCGAGATGCCGGCCTATGCCGTGGCTTTCCTCGACCGCTTCCTTGGCGCCGAACCGAACTGGATCACGCCGGATCGCGCGCAATCGCGGCAGGCCATGCAAAGGGCGCTTGGGTCGGCCCGGGCCAGCGATGCGCTACGCCAGCTTTGACAGATTTTGGCGCCCGACCACCACGCTATTGAACATTTGACTTTTTGCCGGTAGCAAAGTGCAAAACTCCGGGGAGAAGCGCGTGGCGCGATCAAGGCCTATCATTTTCGATTGCGACGGCGTTCTCGTCGACAGCGAACCGCTGGCCGCGAGGGCCTATGAGCGCGTCTATGAAAAGCACGGCATGCCGGGCGTGCACGGCGGCATCATCGCTCAGTGCATCGGCATGAAACAGTCCGACATCATCGTCAAAATCAGGGAATTGACCGGCCATCAGTTTCCGGCGGCGGCGGATGGCGACATCTGGACCGAGACCAGGATCCTGTTTTCGCAGGAACTGAAGCCGACACCAGGAATCGCCGCGTTTCTGGAGGCGCTTGAGGGCGACCGCTGCGTTGCCTCGTCGTCCTCCGTCGAGCGCATAAACCACAGCCTGGCAGTGACGGCGCTGGCACGGTTCTTCGGCGACGCAATTTACAGCTCCTCGATGGTTAAGAACGGCAAGCCCGCGCCGGACATTTTCCTGTTCGCCGCGGCAAAGAGGGGCGCCAATCCGGCGGACTGCATCGTCATCGAGGATTCGCCCTTCGGTATCCAGGGCGCGGTTGCCGCCGGCATGACGGCGATCGGCTACACCGGCGGCGGCCACACCTATCCCGAGCATGGCGCGCGACTGAAGGCGGCCGGCGCCGATTTCGTCTGCACCGACTGGCAAGAGATCAGCCGGCAATTGTCCGGGCTCGGTGTCCCCGCCTAAGAGCTTGTTCTAGCGAGTGGGTAGTCCAAGCCGAACCCATTCGTCGGGCGGGATTACAGATCCGACACGTAGGCCGAACGACAAAACCCTGGTCACATCGCTGTCGACCTCGCAGCGGAAGCCCAGATGGTACCACGTGCCCGTTGCGCGGAAAGCGACATCCGGGGCGTTGAGAATATTGCCGGCCTTCAGCGGCACGCTTGGGATCAAGTCGGGGAAATAAGAGGCGTCCAGCAATTGCTGCTGCAATGCGCTGGCGCAAAGTTTGGCACCACGCTGGGCGCGCGGCACGCCGCCCATCGAGGTCGTGGCCAGCGCATCGCCGGTAGCGTCTTGCGAATAGAGCTTGCGAACGCCCGGAAGCCCGGAATAGCGACGCGACGCGGCACTGGCGACATCAGGGGAAGCTGGGTCTCCCGCGCTCCCCTTGGGGGACTTCGAGACCTTTGAAGAGCCGGGCTTCGGCGCATTTGCGGGTTTGGGCGTCGGCTTTTCAGCCGATATGGGAAGCTCGACCTCAGTGTCGCCGTCATCGGCGGCCAACGGCGGTGCCGCGGCCGTTTGCTTGTCGGCGTCGGGGGTTTCCGCCTCCTCAGCATCCTTCAGGGACTCGGCATCCTTCGCGGCGGTTGCCGGCTTCTCGCCGGCCTCGGGCAACTCTGCCGGCTTTTCGGTGGCCGCCGGCGCGCCAGACTTGGTCTCCGCAGGCTCAGGCGTCACGGGCGGCTTGGACGTCTCCTCCTTGGCAGGCGCTGGCGAACTGTCTTGAGCGCTGGCTCCGTCCAGGGATTTCCTGGGGCCGGCGTCCTTGTCGCCGAACTGAAAGACAGGTCTCAAGGTCTCGATCGGCGGCGTCTTGCGCGACTGCTTTTCGGGCGGTTCTTCAGGCTTCGTTTCCGGCGGCTTCTCGGCTTTGGGCTCCTTTGGCGGTGCGGGAGCAGGTTTCGGTTTTGGCTGATCGGGCGGAGGCACGAGCGCGACATTTACCGGCTGGTCCTGCTGCGGCTCTTGGCCTGGCCTCG
Source organism: Mesorhizobium sp. B2-6-4 (assembly GCF_006441495.1). Classification (NCBI taxonomy): domain Bacteria; kingdom Pseudomonadati; phylum Pseudomonadota; class Alphaproteobacteria; order Hyphomicrobiales; family Phyllobacteriaceae; genus Mesorhizobium; species Mesorhizobium sp. B2-6-4. The sequence goes on along the minus strand of NZ_VFUE01000037.1, from coordinate 8,034 downwards.
GCAGGTTGTAGAACACCAGCGCTGCGAGGAGCGTATGCAGGATCAGCGATGCGGGCAGCGCCCACAACAGATCCCGACGCCGCTCTCGTGCCTCGTCCTTCATGCTGACCGATGTGGAATGAAATAGCGGCGGCTTCAAGCATAGGCTTTGGATTGATGCAATTTAACCGCTGCACAGCTCGGTGATCTGGATGATCCGCGCCGCCGCGCCGCCCGTCGAGGCGTTGGCACGGCTGGTCGAGCGACCGTACCGTCCTGAATATTCGCAACGACCCTGTTCTGTGACGAGTGACTAGCCTTGCCGCTGGTGCTGGATCTCGTCCAGAAACTGTCCGTCCAGCGGCGTTTCGCCAAACCAGTTCAGCCGGTTGATGCTGACGAAGCCGGCATCGATCGCCTCGTTCTCGTCGCCCGGCTCACTTGCGTGAGCGCGCCCGCGCGGGACTGTGATGACGGTGCGATCGCCGTCGCTCTCCAGGATTTCAGCCTTGCGGCCGATCTTGTCGCGGCCGATGCGCGGCTGCCGGATCCCGGCCGGCAGCGAAGCCGGCAGGTTGATACTGAGCCAATGGCCATCCGCCGCCCACTCTTCACGCGACCGCCAGAGCGAGGCGATCAACGCGCCGAGCCACTCGTCGTCGACACCGCTGAAGTCCGGATTCTTCACCCGGGAAAAGCCGATCGCCGGAATACCCCAGAATGTCGCCTCGCGCGCAATGCCCAGCGTCCCGGAATAGGCAAGGTCCTCGGCGACGTTGCGCCCGTCATTGACGCCCGCCAGAACCAGGTCGGGCTTTTGGCCATCCGCGAACAGCCAGGCCATCGCACTCACCACGCAGTCGGCCGGAGTACCGGAACACGAATACCAGCCGGGCTTGACGCGCCGCATGATCAACGGCCGCGCGATCGTCAGCGATGCGCCCGCGGCGGTGCGCTTGCCGTCGGGTGCCACCACCCACAAATCGTCGCTCAGGCTGCCGGCCGCCTTGACCAGCCGGGCAAGGCCCGGCGCCTCGATGCCATCATCGTTGCAGATCAGGAGTCTCATGTCTCTTTTCCTCGGCGCACCGTGATGTTCTGGCCGGTGCGGCATTGCGGGCGCAGCGACGGAATATGGGCTTTCAGATCGTCAAGGAGTTCGCTCGCGCAGGAATGACCGAGCGCCTCCGGGCGCCCTGCCTTCTCCCAGATATCGACATTGCCCGACAGCGTTGGGTGGGTGGGCATGCGCACCCAGTCCGCCCGGCCGGCCTTGTGCAGCAGATCGCCGGGGGAGCCGGAGGGCAGATGCCCGGTCAGCAACACCGGAAAGCCGGCCCGGTCGGCGCGCGGCAGCAGGCGGGACGAAGGCCCGGCCTCGCCCATGCCGTCATCGGCCAGCAAGGGCAGCGAGGGCAGCGGGTCGGCGTCGGTCCAGTCTGCGGCACTACCCAGCCGCAAGCGCAGCATCTCGGATACGCCAGGCAGCAGCGCTGAAGTGGCGGCGATCTGCGCTTCGAGCGAAGCACGCATGCCGGCGTGGATGGCGAAGGGTCCCGGCAAGGCCGCGATCAATTCCAGCGACCGCCCCGACAGCGGCGTCGGCAGAAGGCATCCGTTCGAATGGCGCGCCACCCAGCCCGAAATGGCCTCGGCGCGCGCCGCACCCGGCACGGGATCGGCGCCATAGGACGCGTCGAGAACGAGAAGATCGCATTCGGGGATCGCGTCCATCACGAAGACATTGCTGTCCGGCACCACGTCGGCCGAATAGACGACGCGGCTCTTGCCATCGTCGACGGCAAACCAGACGCCGCCGACGACATGTCCCGACCTCCCCGTCCTGACCGTGAGATTGCCGCTCTTCAGCAAATCGCCGGGTTCGAAAATCTCGATGCGATCTTCCGGAAAGGGAAATCGCTTGAGATCCCCGGGATCGGCATAGCCGGCGAGCGTGGCCGGAGCCTCGGCGCGGGTTTCGGCCGTCATGAAAATCGGACCGGCATAGCCGCGCGACAAAAGCCAGCTCAGAGCACCGACGTGATCCTCGTGCGCATGCGAGACAAACAACGCGTCGATGTCGGCGATCGACCCGTCAAGTGCCGGATAGTACTCCGCCCCTGTGGCCCCGACCTTGATGCCGATATCGAGCAGGATGCGATCGTTTCCGCTGCGGACGGCAACGCTGGTGCGGCCCTTTTCGCCGAAGCCGCCGGCCAGGTCCAGCATCATCACGACGCCGCCTCCGCCGGGATCAGCCAGCCAGACTTGATGCGCAGGCGCGCCTGGGCTCCGCTCTCCAGCACGACCGGGTCGGGCTGCTCGAAATGCAAGGTAAGATCAGGTCCTGCGGAAGGCGTAAATTCGATGCGCGCCGAGCCACCCTGGTAGATCACCCGCTTGACGAGGCCGTCGAAGCCGGGGCCGTCCGGCGAAACGTCGAGATCGGCCGACCGGCAGCAGATCCTTGCGCCGGCGCGCGGCCGCTCGCCTGCCCGGCAGCGGACGACCAGCTCTGTTCCGAGAACCCGGACTTTGCAATGACCGGCCTCCTCCGCGCTCAGCACGTCGGCCGGAAGCAGAATCCCCTGCGAAATGAAGGAGGCCACCATTTCATTCGCCGGCTCATGATAGAGCTCGCGCGGCGTCGCGAGCTGGACCAGGCGACCGTGATCCATCACCGCGATGCGATCGGCCAGCGCCATGGCCTCGGCCTGATCGTGGGTGATGTAGACGATGGTCGTGCCGGTGCGCTTGTGAAAGGCGGCGAACTCGTCCTCCATCGAGGCCCTGAGATGCACGTCGAGATTGGCGAGTGGCTCGTCGAACAATACCAGCGAGGGCGCGGCGACCAGGCAGCGCGCCAGGGCCACGCGCTGGCGCTGGCCGCCGGAGAGGTTGGCCGGCCTACGGTCTCCTAACCCCTGTAGATTGACCAGGGCCAGCGCGTCGGCAACCTTCTGGCGGGCGACCGCCTTGTCCAGCTTTGCAACCTTGAGCGAATAGCCGATGTTCTCGGCGACCGTCATGTGCGGCCACAATGCGTAGTTCTGGAAGACGATGCCGACCCGCCGCTTCTCTGGTGGAACGCTGCCGCCTGCACCCGACACGACCTCGCTGCCGATGCGGATTTCGCCCGACGTCACCTTCTCGAAGCCGGCGACAAGCCGCAGCAACGTCGTCTTGCCGCAGCCGGAAGGCCCGAGCACGGCAAGGAATTCGCCATCGCCGACATCGATCGAAACGTCCTTGACCGCATCGAACTCGGCGAAGCTCTTGGTCACATGGTCCAGGGTCAATCGCGCCATGGCAGAACTCCACTCGGAAGATGAGGGGCAAGCAGGTTGGTCACCAGCATCAGCACGAAGGTGACCGCGACCGTGATGACGGACATCGCCGCCGCGTAGTTGGAATCGCCGCCCTGTTCGAACGAGAACATCACCACGCCGATTGTCTCGGAACCCGACGACCACAGCAGCGCCGAGACCGTGAGCTCGCTGAGCGCCGTCATGAAGATCAGCAGGCCGCCGGCGATCGCCGCCGGCGCCACCAAAGGAAAGACGATGGTGCGCATGCGCGTGAACAGGCCGGCGCCCGCCACTTGGGCAGCCTCCTCCAGCGTCCGGTCGATCTGGTGATAGCCGCTGATCGTCGGCCGCAAGGCCAGCACCAGGAAGCGGGCGAGATAGGCGTAGAGGATGATCCAGACCGTGTTGTAAAGCTGTATGCCGGTCAGTGGGATCGGCCGCAGGAACAGCAGCAGCGATGCGATCGCCAGCACCACGCCGGGCAAGGCATAGGGCAGTTCGACCGAAAGATTGAGCAGCCGCACCCAGCGCTGCTTGCCCCAGGCAATGAGATAGCCGATCGACACGGCGACGAGGACCGCGAAGAACGCGGCGGCGATAGACAGCCAGAAGCTGTTGAAGAAGGCGCGGCTGGCGGCAGCGTGCTCGAACAGCACGAAACGGTAATTGTCGAGCGTCGCCGTCTTGGCGCTGAGCGCGATGCCGTAGCCGGGAACCAGCGACGTCAGCACCAGCCCGAACAGCGGCAGGAACAACACCAGCACGACCAGCAGCCACATGCCGGCCTGGACGACCGGACGCCAGCGGCCAAGCTCGTAGGGCTCGGCGGGCAGCGAGGTGGAGCTGATGCGGTAGTCGCGGCGCCGGCTCATGACCTCCTGGGCGATAATACCGGCCATGGCGATGATGCCGATCAGCACCGACAGGAACGCCGTCTCGCCGAGCACGGCCGGCCCGCCGCCGGCCAGTTTTTGATAGATCAAGGTCGGCAGCACGAGATAATTGGCGGGAATGCCGAGAAAGGCGGGAATGCCGAAATTGCCGACGCAGGACACGAAGGCCAGTGCCGCTGCCGCCATGATCGACGGTGTCATCAGGGGTAGCACGATGGTGACGAGCACGGTGAACCAGCTCGCGCCGCCGGCTCGCGCCGCCTCGACCAGTTCGCGCGGCAGCTTGCGCAGGCCAGCGCGCACCAGCAGGAACACCAGCGGGCCATACTGCACGCCGAGCAGCAGGATGATGCCCGACGTGGAATAGAGCGGGTTCTTGGTGCCCAGCGGCGGTGCGGCGCCGAACAGCTTGAGGAACGGGCTGGCCGGTCCGAACAGTTGCAGCCAGGCAAGCGCCGTGACCTGCGGCGCGATCATCAGCGGCATGACGTAGCAGAGCACCAGCGCGCTTCGGCCGCGTATGTCGGTCAGCGTGATGAGCACCGCCACCAGCGTTCCCGACAGCACGGCAAGCACCGTGCCGCCTATGCCGACGACAAGCGTGTGCCAGGTGGCGATCCAGGTCGCCGGGCTTCTCAGTCCAGCCTCCAGGGCCATCGTCGACACCGTGCCGCCGGGTGCCACGATTTCCTTGATCAGGCGCAGCATCGGCAGCAGGGAGAGCAGCACGATGACGACGGCTACCGCCGCCGTCAGGACCATTTCCTGGCCCCGGCTTTCCCTGATCGTTGATGGCATCGTTGCTTTCCTGAAATTCGACCAGCGCGCAGTGGGGATGCCGCCGAAGCGGCATCCCGGCCGGATCGCCGAGCCTTGTCAGCCGCCGAACAGTTCCGAGAACTTCGCCTTGTCGGCGTCGGTCTTGGCGACGATTGCCTTGGTGTCGAACGACATTACCTTGACCTTGACGCCTTCCGGCAGCCATTCGGGCCGGCCGACCGAGGCCCGTGCCGGCAGGTAGCCCATCGAAAGCGCCAGCTTCTGGCCTTCGTCCGAAAGAATGAAGTCGACGAACTTCTTGGCGCCGTCGACATTCTTGGCCGTCTTCATGATCGCGACCGGTTCGGTCACGGCCGGAACGCCTTCCGAGGGGAACACGAATTCCACCGGCGAGCCCTTCTTCTTGGCGTTCATCGCCATGAAGTCGACGAGGATGCCATAGGGCTTCTCGCCTGATGCCACGGACTTCAGCACCGCGCCATTGCCGCGCACGCTGACGGTGTTGTTGGCCTTCAGCTTCTGGAAGAAATCCCAGCCGTAATCGGCATCGCTGGCGAAACCCGAAAGCAGGTAGGCGGCGGCACCTGAATAGAGCGGGCTCGGCATGACGAGACCATCGGCATAGGCCGGCTTGGCGAGATCGGCCCAATGCTCGGGTTTTTGCGCAGCCGCGGTGTTGTAGACGATGCCGGTGGTGATCAGCTTGCTGCCGAAATAGGTCTTGTCGGCGTCGTAAGCATCCGGCTCGATGCCGTCGAGCTTTGCCTCGGGATAAGGCAGCAGCCGGCCATCCTTCTTCAGCAACTCCATCGAGACCGCATCGGCGATCAACAGCACGTCGGCCTGCGGGCTGCCGGCGGCGAATTCGGCCGCCATCTTTGTGAGGATGTCGCTGGTACCGGAACGATAGATTGCCACGTCGATGCCGGGCTGCGCCTTCTTGAAGGCCTCCACGGTCTTGGCCGCATCGGCTTCCGGCTGGGATGTGTAGAGCGTCAACGTTTCGGCACTTGCCATGCCGGCAAACAAAGTTGCCGCGAGCGCCAGCTGGCTGCCCAGCAGCTTGATGAATAGCGTCTTCATAAGACCTCCTGTCCTGTCTGTGCACGACTGGTCCGGCCCCGGCCGGTTCCCTGTCTCTTCCTCCCTGCACGGCGCATATGACTGGTGGATGACACAGCGCGTGAGATATACAGAATATGTTCATATGTTCGATGTCAATTACAAATGAACAAAACTGTGCAACAATCGACACGCCGGACATCCGGTGCCAGTTGACACGCGGCCGGCCTTTCTCCGAAGAGGCGATGCGGGGCCCAGGCCAAGGCTCATGAGGACGAAAAGCGATGCCCGTGGAAAAACCGAGACCGGCCCGCTCCGGATTGCCGATGGTGTCGTCGGATCTCAACGTCAAGACGGCGTGGCTCTATTATGTGGAGGGCTTCACGCAGGAGCAGATCGCCGAGAAGCTCGATGTCTCCAGGGTTAAGGTCATGCGCACGCTGGCCGCGTGCACGGCCGAGGGCATCGTCGTCACCATGATCAACGCGCCGACCGCCGAACAGGTGGCGCTCGAACGTGCACTCGAGAAGCGCTGGGGCCTCGATGCCGCCGTCGTCATCCCGACGCCTTCGGCGCAAGACCACCTGGAGAAGGCGATCGGCCACGCCGTGGCGGCCTATCTCGGCGAGCAGATGCAGGACGGCATGACGCTGGCAATCGGCGGCGGCGCGACCCTGCATGCAAGTTTGGGCTTTCTCGCCCGCCGGCAGCTGAAGCACGCCTCGGTCGTGGCGCTCGTCGGCAGCCTGCCGCATTCGCAATGGATCAATCCGTCGATCGTCGCCGCCAAGGTCGCCGATGTCTTCGAGGTCGACAGCTACCAGATCACTGCGCCGGTGACGGTCGACAACCCCTCGCTGCGTGACCTGCTCTGGGCGCAGCCGGCGCTGCAGGACGTGCGGCAGCGCGCTGCCGCCGCCGATATCGCGCTGCTTACCGTCGGCGACATGTCGCCGGACGCGACCATCTTCCGCCACGGCATCGTGCCGTCGTCGCTCATCGCGTCGCTGAAAGCGAAGGGCGCGGTCGCCAACATGCTGTGCTATTTCGTCGATGCCTCAGGCAGGCTGGTCGACCACGAAGTCAACGGCCGCGTCATGGCCATCGACCTCGATGTCGTCGGCCAGGTGCCGAATGTCGTGCTGGCCGCCGGCGGAAAACGCAAGGTGGCCGCGATCCTCGCCGCGCTGAAGGCCGTCAGCACCAATGTGCTGATCACCGACAGCGATACGGCGACGGCGCTGCTGGCAAAGGCTGGCTGACGCTGCTTCCAGTGCCGCTTAGATCAGGCCGCGTTCGCGCAAGAAATCCTCGACGCCGACATGGGTCATGGATTCGAATTCGGCGATCGCCTCGGCCACCCGCCTGCGCTGGGCCGCCAGCAGCGTGAACACCTGCTTCATCTCGCCGGAAACGCCGAAGCGGCCCCAGCGCTCCGCGATATGCGCAGGCAAGCCGATATCGGCGCAGAACGCATCCAGGCTCTCATAGCCGAGACTGGCGACGAGTTGCTTGGTTTCGTCCCCCGACATACGCGGCTCGAAAGCGTGATCGTGCAGGCGCTGCGCCACCAGCTTGATGTCGGACGGAGACGCGCCCATCACCTTGCCGAACAGGGTCTTGACGTCGGATGGATCGAATGCGGGCATGCGGACCTCCCTTGATCACAGTCCACCTGAAACATGGGCGAAGGGTTCGCGCCTGACAAGTCGATTCTGTGGTGAGCCGGCGCATCATTCGACGCCTCCTCACGTCAACGTGACCTACACCAGCATGCCCATCGGGTTCTCGATCAGCTTCTTGAAGGCGACCAGCAGTTCGGCGCCCAGCGCTCCGTCCACGGCGCGATGGTCGGTCGACAGCGTCACCGACATCACCGTGGCGATTTTGATCTCGCCGTTCTTGACCACCGCCCGCTCCTCGCCGGCGCCCACTGCCAGGATCGTCGCATGCGGCGGGTTGATGACGGCGGCGAAATCCTTGATGCCGAACATGCCAAGGTTCGACACCGC
>NZ_VFUE01000036.1:0-31307 GCF_006441495.1 Mesorhizobium sp. B2-6-4 | reverse complement strand
ACTCCCCTACTCCCCTACTCCCTCTCGTATATCCCACATGAACCTGCTCTATGCCGTCTTCGCCTTCCTTCTGGCGCTCGTCTTTGGCTTTGTCGGCATCACCCGCGTCGGCTCCTGGCTGATCGAGCGCCGCAACCCGGCCGTCGGCGAATTCATCGACATCGATGGCGCGCGCATCCATTATGTCCACGTTCCTGGCCACGCCAAGGCCGACCTGCCGCCTGTTGTCTTCATCCACGGCGCCAGCGCCAATCTCAGGGATCAGATGCTGCCGCTCAGGCCGTTGCTCGAAGGGCGCGCCGAATTGCTGTTCTTCGACCGGCCGGGATTCGGTTGGTCGGGACGCGGGCCCGGCAACAACGAGGATCCGTGGTCGCAGGCCGACACCGTCGCCGCGCTGATGGACCATCTCGGTATGAAGCAGGCTATCATCGTCGGCCATTCCTTCGGTGGCGCGGTGACGACCGCCTTCGGCCGCGAGCATGCCGACAAGACGCTCGGGCTGGTATTCCTGGCACCGGCAACCCATCCGTGGCCCGGCGGCGCAACCGCCTGGTACTACGACCTGACCACCATTCCGGTGATCGGCCGGCTGTTCTCCGAAACGCTGAGCTATCCGGCAGGAATGCTGCGGATCGCCGACGCTACGACCTGCGTCTTCTCGCCCAACAAAGTGCCGGACAATTATGTCGCCAAGGCCGCGATCCCGCTGGTGCTGAGACCGTCGGCCTTCCGCGCAAATGCCAGCGATGTCGCCGGCCTCTACCGCTATGCGCTTGGGGCCGCGCCGCGCTACGCCGAGATCAAGGCGCCGACCGTTGTCATCTCGGGCGATCGAGACAAGGTCGTCTACGCCCATATCCATTCGGTCGGCCTCGAGCGCAACATTGCCGGCGCCGAACTGGTCTGGGTGCGCAATCTCGGCCACAAGCCGGACTGGATCGCGTCTGATCTGGTCGTTGGCGCCATCGAGAAGGCCGCCGGCAGGAGCGTGGATCTGGAGGCGATGGCAAGGGCGGTGGAAGCGCGGATCGCCGGCGATGCCTATGGCGTCGGCAAATGCGCCGACCTCAAGGAACCCGAAGCGGAGTTGGCGCCGACCTGATGTGCGTCTTCCGAAAACGGTCGTCGAAAAACGGTATCGGGGGCAGAGCGGCATGTACTTCCTCAAACACGGCATAAAGAAAAATCCCGAAAAATTCTGGGCGCTGCCGGACCGCATCTTCTTCGGTTACGGCGCCTGCCCCATCCTTGCGGGCGTCTTTCTCAGCTATCCTCCCCTGGACGGATTTTACGGCGAGCGGATCATTCCAAGCGGGAACCACTACGGAAACCATATCTATGTGACCAACGGCGTGATCGCCTTCGACCACCATGGCTATTCCAGCCGCGAACGGCTTCTGGAACACCACAAACGAGGATGGGCTTCGCATAGCGCCGACTGGCACTGCACGCTGGAAAAGGTCGATTTCGATCTGCTCGACACTGCCGAACTTAATCGGCGAAAGATGCGGGGACCGGATCAATATCTGCAAGATCCCATACCCCGCGCGCGTCGCTTCCTTCAGCGCATTGACCACGCCGCAGCGGCAACAAGAGCTCTCAAGATCGCAACGCGGTGAAGCCCTGGGGCGGGCTTATCGGGTGCCCAAGTCCGAACCGACATAGGCGATGCGCAGCATATTGGTCGAACCGGGCGTCCTTAGCGGCACGCCGGCGGTGATGATGACGCGGTCGCCGGGCTTGCCGAATTCCTCTTCAAGCGCGATGCGGCAGGCGCGATCGACCATGTCGTCGAGATCGGTGGCATCGGGGGAGACGACGCAGTGCGTGCCCCACAGCAGCGACAGCCGCCGCGCCGTGTTGACGATCGGCGACAGGGCCACGATCGGCACCTGCGGGCGCTCGCGCGCGGCGCGCAGGCCCGTGGTGCCGGAAGCCGTGTAGGTGATGATCGCCGACAGTTTCAGCGTCTCGGCGATTTCGCGGGCCGCCAGCGAGATCGCATCGGCGCCGGTTGCTTCAGGCTCGGAACGCTGGGCGTTGATGATGCCTGCATAGGTCGGATCGGTTTCCACCTTGGTGGCGATGCGGTTCATCATCGCCACCGCTTCCACCGGATAGGCGCCCGCGGCCGATTCGGCCGAAAGCATGATGGCGTCGGCGCCTTCGAAGACGGCGATCGAAACGTCGGAGACTTCCGCGCGGGTCGGCACGGGCGCGGTGATCATCGATTCCAGCATCTGCGTGGCGACCACCACCGGCTTGCCGGCGCGGCGCGCTGCGCGCGTGATCTGCTTCTGGATCCCGGGCACGGCTTCCAGCGGCATCTCGACGCCGAGATCGCCGCGCGCGACCATCAGCGCGTCTGAGAGTTCAATGATTTCGGCCAGACGGGCAACCGCCTGCGGCTTCTCGATCTTGGCCATGATCAGCGCCCGGCCGCGTGCGATCTTGCGCGCTTCGGCAAGGTCCTCCGGCCGCTGCACGAAGGACAGCGCTATCCAGTCGACGCCGGTGGCGAGCACCGCGTCGAGATCCCTGCGGTCCTTCTCGGTCAGCGCGCCGACCGGCAGGTCGGTATCGGGCAGGCTGACGCCCTTTCTGTCGGAAATCGTGGTGCCGGCAACGACGGTGCAGACGATCGCCTTGCCATTGGCCTTCACTGCTTTCAGCTCCAGCTTTCCGTCGTCGATCAGCAGCCGGTGGCCGGCCTCGACCGAACTTAGGATTTCGGGATGCGGCAGATAGACCCTGGCCGCGGTGCCGGGCTCGGGATTGTCGTCGAGCGTGAAGGTCTGGCCGACGGTCAGCACCTCCTTGCCGTTGGCGAACTTGCCGACGCGCAGCTTGGGTCCTTGCAGGTCGGCAAGGATGCCGATCGGCCTTCCGACCGTCTCCTCGACGGCGCGGATGCGTCCGACCAGCGTGCGCATCAACTCGTGATCGGTATGGCTCATGTTGATGCGGAACACATCGGCGCCCGCTTCGAACAGCTTCTTCAGCATTTCCTCGGAAGAGGAGGCCGGACCGATGGTGGCTAGGATCTTGACCTTGCGGCTGCGTCTCATTGACTGTTTGTTCCCGGGGCGGCTGGTGCGCCTCCCGTTGCGGGGTCGTCGGTTAGCTGGACCATCCAGCTTGCCTGCTCGCCCGTGTCGTATTCCTGGAATCCGGCGCGCTGGAAGCCCCGGGCGACGCAATCGGTGACGCCGGCGATCTTGAACTCTTTTTCAGCCACGCACATGTTGATCGGGCCGTCCCAGCGTCCGCCGCGCTCGGCGTCTTCTGCATAAAGATAGTAAAACCTTGATGACAGCGGCCCTTCGATCAGCGTCTTGCAGCTCGATCCTTCGATGTGCCACCAGCCCTCGGTGATCCAGCCGGCCTTGGCACGATAGCCGATGCCGACGCCGACTAGGTTTTGCGTCGCGTTGCAGACGCGGAAATCAGCGCGTGCAGGCGAGGCCGCAACCATTGCGGATAAGCCCACGGCGAGCGTCAGGAGCGGCATGGCGAAGGCGAAGCGCACGCGCCGCCCGCCGGCGGAACTCATCCTGAAACCCCTCAAGAACCACATCAGCATCTCTCTGCGCCCCTTTTCGGAAAAGTCCGGGCGCATGTCAACGCGCCGTTTTGTCCAATTCCAATCGATTTAAGAAGGCTCCCGGCGCGCGGTCCGTCGCCCCTTGCCAGATTTCAGCGGAAACCTTGGCCAAACAACGGCATTGCGCCCGCGTCGTCTTCGTGGAAAGACGATAGCATCCTCCCCGGAAGCCAGCGAACAGACCATTTCCCGCCAATGACCCGATCCACAGTTTTCGCGCCTTTCGATGTCGTCGAGGGCGACCGCAAGCGGGGCATGGTGCTGTTGGCCGACCATGCCCGCCGCGACCTGCCTGAAGACTATGGCAGCCTTGGCCTGCCGGCGGCGGCGTTCGACCGCCACATCGCCTATGACATCGGCGTCGAGGCGGTGACGCGCGAACTCGCTGCGTTGCTCGACGTGCCAGCGGTGCTCGCCAATTTTTCGCGGCTGCTGATCGATCCCAATCGTGGTGAGGATGATCCGACGCTGATCCGTCAGCTCTATGACGGCACCGTCGTGACAGGAAACTATCCCCTCGCCCCGGAGGAGCGCGAAAGGCGGCTTGACCGCTTCTACCGGCCCTATCACGACGCCGTCGGCGCCATGATCGCCTCGGTCGCGCAGGCTTCCGGCAAGGCACCCTTCATCTTCTCCGTGCATTCCTTCACGCCGGTCATGCAGAGCAGACCGCGGCCGTGGCATGTCGGCGTGCTGTGGGACCGCGACGACCGCGTGGCGCGGCCGCTGATCGACATGCTGGCCGCTGACAAAAACCTCGTTGTCGGCGACAACGAGCCCTATGACGGCGCGCTGCGGGGCGACACCATGTTCAGGCACGCCATCGTCAACGGCTATGCCCACGCGCTGATCGAAATCCGCCAGGACCTGATCGCGACCGGCGGGGATGCGCTTTCGTGGGCTGAGCGTCTGGCGCCGATCGTTGACGCGATCGATCGCCGTCCCGATATACACCAAGTGAAGATGTTCGGCTCGCGCACCGGGCCGTTATGAGGAGGTTTCGATGACCGAACTCAGCGACGAACAGAAACGCGACTTCGAGGCCGCCGCCTTTCGCCGGCTGGTGGCGCATCTGCGTGAGCGTGGCGACGTGCAGAACATCGATTTGATGAACCTCGCCGGCTTCTGCCGCAACTGCCTGTCGAACTGGTATCGCGAGGCCGCGGAAGCCGAAGGCGTCGATCTCAGCAAGGACCAGTCGCGCGAGATCGTCTACGGCATGCCTTACGCGCAATGGCAGGCGCTGCACCAGACCGAAACCTCCGACGCCAAGAAGGCCGAATTCGAGGCCAGGCGACCCAGAGACCACTAGGTGGTCTCTCACGTCCTCGATTAGCCTAGGCGTTCGTTTGGCCCAAATGCTTCCCGAGCGCAGCGCTTGACTGAAAATTGAATCGATCTAATTTGCCGCGCAAAGCCACTTTCTGACCGGATTCGCCTATGAACGCGTCGAATGCAATGCAGACCGCCATTCGCGGCCGCTGGGCCGTGGCGGCCATCTTCCTCGCCAACGGCTTCCTGACCGGCAGCTGGGCGCCGCAGATCCCGGTGTTCCTGACCCGCCTGGACATTTCCAAGTTCACTCTGGGGCTTTTGATCCTGCTGTTCGGCGCCGGCGCCGTCACCGCCATGACCTGGTGCGGTCACCTGATTTCGAAACACGGCTCGCGCACCGTGCTGCGCTGGTTTGGCCTCTGCGGCAGCCTCGGCCTGCTGGTCGTGGCGCTGGCGCCCAACGTGCCGCTGGCTGCCGTCGCCATGTTCATCTTTGGCGGCTCCATCGGCGGCATGGATGTCGCCATGAACGCCAATGCGGTGGTGGTCGAGCGGCGGCTGTCGCGCGCGATCATGTCCTCCTCGCATGGCTTCTGGAGCCTCGGCGGTTTCGCCGGCGGTGCCCTTGGCGGCTTTGCCATCCAGAACTACGGCCACCTCGCCCACGCCGCGGTCGTGACGGCGCTTGCCTTAGCGGCGATCGCGGCGGCGGTGCCCTATATCGTCGCCGAGGGCAGGCCGCAGGCTGCCGAGCATCATAAATTCAGCTTGCCGGGAAACCCGCTGGTCTACCTCGTGGGCCTGATGGCGCTGCTGACGATGGTCTCTGAAGGCGCCGTACTCGACTGGGCAGCGCTTTATCTCAGGCAGGAACTTGGCGCCGATCTCGCCATTGCCGGCCTCGCCTATGCCGCCTTTTCCGGCGTCATGGCGATCATGCGTTTCTTCGGCGATGGCGTGCGCAATCGTTTCGGGGCCGTGACGACGTTGCGCGGTTCGGCGATCATCGCTGCCGCCGGCATGCTGATCGCAGGCCTGTCGCCCTCACCGTGGCTTGCCATCTCCGCCTTCGCTCTGTGCGGCTTCGGCATCGCCAATATGGTGCCGATCATCTTTTCGGCCGGCGGCAACCAGGAAGGCATGTCGTCGGGCACCGGCATGAGCGTGGTCACCACTATGGGCTATTCCGGCATCCTCGTGGCGCCCTCCGCGATCGGCTTTGTCGCCGAGCATTCCAGCTTCGGCCCGATCTTCATCGCCATGTCGGGCCTGCTGATCGTCGTCCTGCTGATGGCCGGATTGGCTCACCGCGCCGAATTCGCTCCCGACGCGGCGCCGGCCGAATAGCGTTTCAGTTCCTCGTGGAGGAAATCCGCCACGCGTCGGATGCGCACGCTGGTGCGCACGTCGCGATGCATGGCCAGCCACACCGGCAAGCTGGGCAGCGGCAGGCCCGGCAGCACCTTCTCCACCAGGGGGTCCCGCTCGGCCAGCGGCTCCTGGCCGAGGCCGATGCCGTTTCCCGCCCGCACCGCCTCCCAAAGCACGATCTGGTTGTCGGCCCGGAAGCGAAAACTGTTCCGGGTGACCGGTATGCCGAAATGCGTAAAGCCTCGGATCATCTCGTCGCTCCGGTCGAAGCCGATCAGCGCGTGGTCGAGCAGGTCGGCCGGCTCGCGCGGGTGGCCGCACCGGTCGAGATAGGCTAGGGAAGCACAGGCGCAGAGCGCGATATCGCAGACCTTGCGCGCCACCAACTCGTTCTGTGTCGGCTTGACCATGCGGATGGCGATGTCGGCATCCCGGCGCAGCAGGTTCTCGACCTGATTGGAAGCGACGATCTCGACCTCGATGCCGGGCTCCTCGATGCCGAGCCGCGCCATCATGTCGGGCAGCACATAGGCCGCCACCACCTCGCTGGCGGCGATGCGCACCGTCCCTTCGATCGCTTCGACCGAACCCAGCGCCAGCCGTGAAAAAGCGCTCGCCTGCTCGCTCACCGCCTTGCCGCGCTCGAAGAGAGTGGCCCCGGCCTCGGTCAGCGCGTAGCCGCTTCGCCCGCGCCGGAACAGGATGACGCCGAGCGCTTGTTCCAGTTCCGAGATGTGGCGGCCAAGCGTCGGCTGGCTTGCCGATAGCTTTCTCGCCGCGGCCGACAGGCTGCCGGTCTCAGCGACCGTGACGAAGCTCTTGATCAGGTTCCAGTCGATATCAGCCATTCACAACTGAATATCAGAACTGCACACATGGTCAATTTCAATTCATTGGTGAGGCAATCATATTCGGCCTGCAAACATCGATACGCCCTGCAACAAGCCAACCAGGAGTAACCCAAATGACCAAGATTGCACTCACCGCCGCTGCCCTCCTCATCGCCGCCAACGCCGCTTTCGCAAGCAGCGACAAGTTCGGCTCGAACAATGCCAGCCAGACGCCTGTCGCCAGCAAAGACAAGACGATCACCACATCGATCGAGAAGTCGAATGCAATCATCCGGAAGCCGGTCGTCCAGGGCAGCAACCGCGACCTCTTCGGCAACCGCTGAACAGACGCCGAGATATCCCCAAGGCGGTGGGCTTGTCCCGTCGCTTCACAGCAAACAGGAGACGAAGAATGACCAAGATTGCAATCCTCGGCGCCAATGGCCGGCTCGGCCGCGTGGTCGCCAAGGCCTTCATCGATGCGGGCTATGATGTCCGCGCCATCACCCGCACCGGCAAGGTGCCGGCTGAGCTTGCAGGCGCGACGGCCGTCGCCGGCCATGCGCTGGACGGCGAGTCTCTGATCCGCGCCACGCAGGGCGTCGACATCATTTTCAACGGCCTGAACCCGATCTACACCGACTGGGGCAAGTGCCTGCCGATGGCCGAGAATGTCATGGCCGCCTGCCGCGCCAACGGCACGCTGCATCTCTTCCCCGGCACCATCTACAATTATGGCTCGCCGATGCCGGCGGTGATCACGGAAGACACGCCGTTCCACCCGACAACCGAGAAAGGGCGGATCCGCTGCGCCATGGAGGCGCTGTTCCGCCGTGAAGCTGAGGCGGGTCGGGTGCGCACGATCATTCTGCGCGCCGGCGATTTCTTCGGCGGCACCGGCAACGGCTCCTGGTTCGACCTCGTCGTGGCCGCCAAGATGAGCAAGGGCATCTACACTGCGCCCGGCCCGGCCGATCTGGTGCATGAATGGGCCTATCTGCCGGATTTCGCTGTCGGTTTCGTCGCGCTGACGCGCAACCTCGACAAGCTCGGCTCTTACGAGGCGCTGAATTTTCCGGGCCATGCCGTCACCGACATCGAGATCAAGACGGCCGCCGAAAAGGCGCTCGGACGCAAGCTGAAACTCAGCTTCATGCCCTGGTGGGTGCTGCGCGCCGGCAGCCCGTTCGTGGCGATGTGGCGCGAGATCGTCTCGATGTCCTATCTGCGCTTCGAAGCGCACCGGCTGGCCTCGGCGCGGCTGAACGAGATCATCGGTGAAATCCCGCACACCCCTCTGAACCAGGCGGTGCACGAAGCCTTGCAGGATATCGGCGTCGCCGTCGCGCCGGCCTGGCACCAAGCAGCGTGATTGCCGAGCGTGCCGAAAAGACGGGAACGGCGGGCTCGGCCGCAAATCGTTGCCAGTCAGATCCGGCCCATCAGAAGCAGGATAAGCACCACGACGAGGACGACGCCGACGATGCCCGACGGCCCGTAGCCCCAGGAGCGCGAATGCGGCCATGCCGGCACCGCGCCGATCAGGATCAGGATCAGGATGATGATGAGAATCGTGCTGATCGTCATTTTAGAGCCCTCGCCGTCTGGTTGAATCCGAGGGAACAATGCAAAAGGCCGCCCGGTAGTTCCCGGGCGGCCTTTTGACCTGCCTTGCGAAACCGCTCTATTCGGCGGCCTTCGGGAAGGCGACTGCCGGCTCGGCGTCGCCATCGGCCGCTGGCTCCTGCGGCGAGATCTCTCGCTTGCCGCGTCGCAACAGCCGGCTGAACCACCCTCGCCGCGCGCCGGGCTTGACCTTGGCGCGGGTGAACACCATCAGCATCGACGGCGTCACCACCAGCGTCAGCACGGTGGCGAAGGACAGGCCGAACACGATCGCCGACGACAGCGAAATCCACCACTGCGTCGAAGGCGCGTTGATCGTCGTCTCATGATGGAAGATCTCGAGACCGAGGCCGAAGGCGATCGGCAGCACGCCGAGGATAGCCGAAACCGCCGTCAGCACCACAGGGCGAGCACGCTCGCGGCAGGTCTGCAGCACAGCTTCCATCTTGTCCCAACCCTCCTCGCGCAGCCGGTCATAGGTGTCGATCAGCACGATGTTGTTGTTGACCACCACGCCGGCCAGCGCGATGACGCCGATGCCCGACATGACGATGCCGAACGCCTCGCCTGTCAGAAGCAGGCCCAGGAACACGCCGATCGTTGCCATGACCACGCAGGACAGCACCAGCCAGACGCTGGTGAACTTGTTGAACTGCGCCAGCAGCACCAGGAAGATCAGGAAGATCGCCGCGCCGAAGGCCTTGCTGAGGAAGGCGCTCGCTTCCGCGCTGTCCTCGTTGGAGCCGGCGAGCTTCCAGCGTATGCCGCTGCCGAGATCCATGTCCGAGACCGCCTTGGTCACCTGCTCCTGTACGGCGGCGACCTGCGCGCCGGCGGCGACATTGGCCTGCACCACCACGGTGCGCGCGCCGTCGATGCGGTTGAGGATGCCGACCGTCGGCTCGGGCTTGCGCACGACGAAATTCGAGATCGGCACCGATCCTTGCGACGTCTGCACCCTGAGTTCGTCGAGCGTCGACAGCGTGCGCCGGTCTTCCGGAAGGCGCAGGCGGATGTCGACGGCATCGTCGGCGCCCGCCGGCCGGTATTCCGACAGCTTCAAGCCGTTGGTCACCAGCTGCACCACGGTGCCGACCGAGGTCGGGCTGATGCCGTATTGGGCGGCCTTGGCGCGGTCGACCTCGAGCGCCCAGTCGACGCCGGGCGGCGGCAGGCCGTCCGAAATGTCGATGACGTTGGGCACCTTGGCGATCCGCGCCGCCACCGCACGCGCCTTGTCGTCGAGCCCCTTGGGATCGGCGGCCGAAAGCCTGATCTGGATCGGCTTGCCGGTCGGCGGACCTGCCTCCGGCACGCGCACCTCGACATCGACGCCGGGAATGCCGGCCATGACGCCGCGCAGGTCGCTGAGGATCTGGTTGGCGGACTTGCGCTCGCGCCAGTCGACGAATTCGTACTGGATCACGCCGACGACGTCCTCGGGAATGTCCTGGCCGCCGCCCTGAGTCTTGCCGGCGCGTGTATAGACCGATTTCACGCCCGGCCAGCCGAGCAGCCTGTTCTCCGCCGTCCTGGTGGCGGCATCCATCTCGGCCAGCGAAAGATTGCCGCGCGCATGCACGTAGAGCAGGCCGTAGTCCGGCTCGACGCTGGGGAAGAACTCGACGCCGGCGCCGTATTTCGAATAGGCGTAGCCGACGCCGAACAGCAGCGCCACGGTGAGCACCAGGACGGTGATCGGGAAGCGCACCGCCTGCTTGACGATGGCCATGTACCAGCCGTCGCGGTTGTCGTCCTCGTGATGCTTCGGCGCCTTGGCGAAGATCGCGCCCAGCGTCGGCGCGAACACCAGCGCATAGAGCATCGAGGCCGACAGCGTGACGATCAGCGTGATCGGCATGTATTTCATGAAGTCGCCGATGATGCCGGGCCAGAACAGCAGCGGCGAGAACGCGGCGATGCGCGTCATCGTCGCCGCGATAACCGGGCCGGCCATGCGCTTGGCGGCGAGCGCGAAGGCATCCGCCTTCGGCATGCCTTCGCTCATGCGCCGCTCGGCGAACTCGGTGACGATGATGGCGTCGTCGACCAGCATGCCGACAGCCAGGATGAGGCTGAACAGCACGATCATGTTGATCGTGTAGCCCATCATGGCAAGCAGCAATATGCCGATCAGGAAGGACGATGGTATGGCCAGCCCGATGAGCAGCGAGGCGCGGCCCGACAGCGCGTAGAGAATGACGATGAACACCAGGATCACGGCGATCATGACGTGGTTCTGGAGGTCACCCAAGAGCTGGTTGACGAAGACCGACTTGTCCTGCGTGTAGGTGACATGCATGCCTTCGGGCATCGTCTTGATGAAGGTGTCGGACACCTCCCTGACATGGTTCAGCGTGTCGATCAGGTTGGCGCCGATGCGCTTCTTCACCTCGATGGCGATGGCCGGCTTGCCGTCGAGGCGAGTGACCGTCTCGGCGTCCTTGAAGGTCGAGCGTATGGTGGCGATGTCCTTGGCCTGCACCACGGCGTTGGGTGTGGCGACGACCGGCAGGTTGGCCACGTCCTCGGGCGTCTCGATCAGCGACGGCACCTTGACCGCGTATTTGCCTTCCGAGCCTTCGAGATTGCCGGCGGCGACCAGGCTGTTGGAGGCGCCGACGCCTTGCATCAGCTGGTCGAGCTGCAGCCCGTAGGAGGACAGCTTCACCGGATCGATGACCACTTCGACCAGATCGTCGCGCGCGCCCTGCAGCGAGCCTTCCAGCACGCCCGGTACCTCTTCGATACGGTCGCGCAGTTCGCGCGCAGCCGCCGTCAGCAAGCGCTCCGGCACGTCGCCCGACAGAGTGACGACGAGGACCGGAAACTCGGAAACGTTGACCTCGTTGACCGTCGGCTCCTCGGCCGCCTGCGGCAGGTCGGCCTTGGCGTCCTGCACCTTGCTGCGCGTGTCCTGGAGCGCCGTGGCCAGATTGGTTTGCGGCTGGAACTCGACAAGCACGTAGCCGCCGCCCTGGAAGGCGGCCGAGCGCATCTCCTTGAGGCCCTTCAGGCTCTTCAGCTTGCTTTCCATCGGCCGCAGGAGAAGGCGTTCCGAATCCTCCGGCGAAATGCCCTGGTAGATCAGGCTGATATACATCATCGGGATCGGAACGTCGGGTTCCGCTTCCTTGGGCGTCGACTGATAGGCGACCCAGCCCGCCGCCAGCAGGAACAGCAGGGCGGATATTGTGAGGCGGGCGTTGTGGATTGCGAGTCTGACGATATCCATGACTTGATGCCTGCTGTTTCTTCGGAAGCGGCGAACTGGCGGGAGGCGCCGGAGATCCCGACGCCGGGCTTTGCGCTACTGCGTACCGGCGGTGGCTTCGCCGATCAGCTTGTTGATGGTCGCCTGGTCGGCCTCGACGGGCTTGACGATATCGCCTTCCTTCACCAGTTCCTGGCCGGCGACAATGATGCGCGCATCTTTCGGAATTCCGCCGAGCACGAGACCGTTCGGCGTGTCGTCCACCAGGTCGATCGGGTAGAAGGCCACCTTGTCGTCGCTGCCGACGGCGCGGATGCCGAGATCACCCTTGTCACCCAGCGTCACCACCGAACGCGGCAGCAGAACCGCATCGGTCGGCTCGGCGCTGAGCGTGATCTCGGCCGTCATACCGGCGGGGATGCTGCCATCCGCATTGGGGATCGCCACTTCGACACGGAAGGTGCGGGTCTGGGAGGAGGCGTCGCGGCTGATATACCGCACGGTGCCGGTGACCTTCTGGTCGTTGACCAGGCGCACATTGGCCTCTTCGCCGATCTTGATGTAGCGCAGGTCGCGTTCGCTGATTTCGCCGCGGGCGATCACCGGATCGAGCTTGAGGATGGTCGCCACCTCGCCGCCTTGCATGACCGAGCTGCCGAGTTCCACCGGCACCCTGTCGATGACGCCGTCGAACGGCGCCTTGACCTCGTTGCGGTCGAGCTCGGCCTGCGCGGTCTCCAGCATTGATTGCGCCGAGGTCAAATTCGAGCGCGCCGTGTCGAGCTGCAGCTTCGGCAGATTGCCGGTCTTGGCCAGCCGTTCGGCGGCGTCGAGCTCGGCCCTGCGTTGCGCCAGCAACTGCTTGGCGTTGTCGACATTCGAGATTTTCTCTTCGGCCGCCAGCATCAGAACCAGATCGCCCGTCTTGACGTGCTGGCCTTGGCTGACCGGCAGTTTGTCGATGACACCGGCGACGCGCGTTGCCAGCACCGCCCGCTTGTCGGCCTCGGTCAACCCCGAAATGCGGATAGCGCGCGCATAGGTCTTGCGCGGCGGCGTCACCACCGCGACGGTGCGCGGCGCGGCTTTCGGCTCGGCTTGCGCCGTGTTCGGCTTGCCGGCCTCCGGCGTCTTGGCCTTTTCGGCCTCTGCCGCCCTCTGGGCGTCGGCGGCGGCACTGCCAACGGATGAAAACTCGCCCGTCGCCATCCAGGCGGCGAAACCGATGAGCACAACAATGGCAGCAAGCTTGTGAAACCTGATTTTCGGCATCGTCGTTTTTTCCACTGCGGGGTTTGGCCGGGACTGCGTCCTCCTCGAGGAGCGCGTCGCCGATATGGGTGCGCGCCAGGCCGTGTTCAAATTGCCGTGATCGGCGAAGCGCGCTTCTACATCAAGTTTGCAACGCAATATAGTCGGAAAGTTGCAGCAGCATTGCGAAGCTGGACAGAGTATAGCCGTCGCGAAGCATTTTTTTGCCCAAATAGGGTGCGGCTTTAGCGGGGCTCGTTGGCGACCGATGATCGGCCGTTGAAGGCCCGGTGCCGCCGGGCCTGCGTCTGCTCTCGGAGGCACGACGCCGGCGCGAGGCGATTTTCAACCCCACGCGGGTTTCGAGCACGATGATAACCTCGGCCTGACGGACCATCCCGGCGTGCGACATTTCACGCAACACACTGGAATTGCTTGAAGAACGGACCGTTCAACTCTGATCCAGAGCGTCGTTCCCTGGTCAAGCCGGATGCTCCAGGAGCGAGGACGGGTCGCCTCGATGCGTCTGCTCCATTGCGTTCCGCCGTCTAGGCTTGAGACATGATATAGCCTCGAACAAAACGCCTGCTGGTGCTGTTCGTGGCAGTATTCCTCGCCCGCCAGTCACCGTTCCGGATACGGTCGAGGGATGGCGCCCAACAGCGGCGCCCGCACGACACTGGCAGCAGGCGTCAGCATGATGATGCGCGCCTCACACGCGATGGTTGTTGCTGGCGCCGGAAGGAACTTGCTGGCACCGCGCGGCAGATCACGCCCGTGTGACGGATGCGGGTTCAGGCCCGGCGACGCTCCGCTTCGGGGTTCTTGCGCGCGGCCAGGAATTCCTTCACCCGTCGGCCAGGTGCCGGACCCCGCACCGGCTTGAAGCCGTCGTCGAGCTCGCCGGAGAGGTCGAGCGTCGGCCGCTTGCCGACGGCATCGTAGTTCTCCTCCAGCCAGTCGCTGGCGGCGGTGCGGCCAAGATCGCGCAGATAGGCCAGGAATGCCCATTCGGCATTGACCTTCGATGATGCCGACAGGTCCTTGAAGGCCTCATCGGCGTCGATGCGGTGCATGCGGATGTCCCGGTACTCGCCCCGCGGCAGGCGGCCGGCGGCGATCAGTTCCTTGACGAAGGCGATCGAACGGAATTCGCGCAGCAGCCCGGCGTTGAAGGTGATCTCGTCGATGCGGTTCTGGATCTCATTGGCGCTTTTGGGCGTTCCCTCGCGCACGACCG
Source organism: Mesorhizobium sp. B2-6-4 (assembly GCF_006441495.1). Lineage (NCBI taxonomy): Bacteria > Pseudomonadati > Pseudomonadota > Alphaproteobacteria > Hyphomicrobiales > Phyllobacteriaceae > Mesorhizobium > Mesorhizobium sp. B2-6-4. The sequence continues at coordinate 16,893 of NZ_VFUE01000036.1, read as the reverse complement.
GATTGATCTGCACCAAAAGCACGTCCTCGGTGGCAGCCGTCTTGAAGAACGGATAGAGCGCCGGATTGCCGCCATAACCGCCATCCCAATAGGGCACGCCCTTGATCTCGACGGCGCGGAACAGTTGCGGCAGGCAGGCCGAGGCCATCACTGTGTCGAGGTCGATCTCGCCATCGGAAAACACCCGCAACTGCCCTGTCTCGACATTGGTGGCCGAGATGAACAGTTCCATCGACTTGCAGGCGCGTACATTGTCGAAATCGATCCCCTGCGCGACCACGTCGCGCAGCGGATTGAGGCCGAGCGGGTTGGCGACATAGGGCGAGAACACGCGCGACATGGTGTCGAAGAAGACATAACCCGGCGTGTTCTCGATCGACCAATTGCCCCAGGCGACGTCCCACGGCATGCGCTGCACCGGGCTGAACCGGCCCTTCGCCGCCACCGCATGCCAGAAGTCGTCGAGCTTCTTGCGCGCGCCTTCGACGCCGCCGCGAACGAAGCCGTCGGCCAGCGCCACCGCGTTCATCGCGCCCGCGCTTGTGCCGGACACCGCTGCGATCTCCAGCCGGCCATCCTCCAGAAGCCGGTCGAGCACGCCCCAGGAAAAAGCCCCGTGGGAACCGCCGCCCTGAAGCGCGATGTTGATCTTCTTTACTTCCTCCGCCTTGCCGTTCTTCGTCATGCGTTCCTGTCGATCCCGGTGCCTGACTTATTGCGTGCCCGGGAATCGGGACGTCAGCGTCACGGCAGACCTATGTTGCAGTGCAGCATATAAGGACGCACCAAGGCAAGAACACGAGCACGGTCGCGTGATGGCATGAAATTTCGATCATGCGGAAACGCCCTCCGCCTTGTGGCGGAGGGCGCGGTGTATCTTCCAAACAGGTTTGATGCTCAGGCGACGAGGTCCGGCATCGGTCCGACATAGCGCGACAGCGGCCGGATCAGCCGTCCCGTCGTCTGCTGCTCGCGCGCATGCGCGACCCAACCGGCGACGCGCCCGGCCGCGAAGACATTGCTGAAGGCTTGGCTGGGAAAACCCGCCGCTTCCAGCACCAACGCGGTGTAGAACTCGACATTGGTCTGCAGCGAGCGCTGCGGCTTGGCAATCCGAAGCACATCGAGCGCAGCCTGTTCGACTGTCTCGGCGAAGGCCAGCCGGCGACCGGTCTCGCCCTCCCCGCCGAGTTGCCGCACCACCGCCTTCAGCACATCGGCGCGCGGATCGCGCACGCGGTAGATGCGGTGGCCGAAGCCCATGATGCGTTCACCACGCGCGATCTCGCCGCGCAGCCAGCCGGCGGTGTCGCCATGCGCCTGGATGGCGTCGAGCATCTCGATGACAGGGCCGGGCGCGCCGCCATGCAGTGGGCCCTTGAGCGCCCCGAGGCCAGCCAGCACCGACGATGTCAGCCCGGCCTGCGTCGAGGCGACGATGCGCGTGGCGAAGGTCGAGGCATTGAGGCCGTGGTCGCAGACGGTCACGAGGTAAGTGTCGAGTGCCCTTGCCAGAGCCGGCGTCGGCACGGAACCGTCGAGCATCCTCAGCATATCGGCGGCATGATCGGCCCTCCCATCCGGCGCGACCGGCTGCTCGCCGCGCCGCAGGCGCAACAGCGCCGGCGTCAGCACGGCGGGCGCCGCGATCAGCCCAAGCGCGTCCGTCAGCGTCTCGCCGTCAGGCAGCAACGCCATGCCGGCACGCATGGCGCTATAGACGTCGAGCGGCGCCAGCAGGGGCAGGCAAGACAAGAGCCGGTCGAACACCTCGACGCGCGCCTGGCCCAGTCTCGCGGCCAGTTCCGCGTCTCCGGGAAGGTCGTAGAAGAAGCCGTCGAGAAGCAGGCGAACGACCTGCGGATAGTTCCATCGCCCGGCCAGTTCCGGCAGGGAGTACCCCCGGATCGTCAAGCGGCCGCCCAGCCCATCCACGTCGGACAGCACCGTTTCCGCCGCCACCACATCATCGAGCCCGTTCGCCATGGCTTTGTCTCCTTGAGCTTTTCCGACACTAAGGATAAGGATGGGCAACACGCGCATCAATCTTGATCAACATAATCAATATGGGACCGACATGTCCGAATGGCTGCCGCGGGACGAGGCGCTGGAACGGCTCAAGGTGCGGCCGCAGACGCTCTACGCCTATGTCAGTCGCGGGCGCATCGGCATGCGCCCGGACAGTGCCGATCCACGCCGCAGCCAATATCGCGCCGACGATATCGCGGCCCTGATGATGCGAAGAGAGCGCGGACGCAGCCCATCGGCCATCGCCGAAAGCGCCATCGCCTGGGGCGAACCCTCGCTCGTCACCTCGATCTCGACCGTTTCGCACGGCCACCTTGTCTATCGGGGCCGCGACGCCGTTGCGCTGTCCGAACATGCCACGCTCGAAGAGACCGCCGCCGTGCTGTGGGCCCTGCCTGAGCCGGTGGGTTTCGAGGCTCCGGCCTCGGATCAATCCCAACAACTCGGCCGAGCCCCGGCCTTCATGCAACTTGCCATGCTCGCCGGCCAGGGGCGGCCTTCACTAGGGCGCGGCGCCGCCTCGCTGTGCGCCGACGCCGCGCGCGCGATCGGCGTGCTGGCCGGCGCTCTTGGCGCCTCGGCGGGATCAGATCCGGTGCACATGCGGTTGGCGCGAGGCTGGTCGGTGGATGAAGGCGGGGCGCAGGCTATCCGGCGCGCCCTTGTGCTGCTTGCCGATCACGAACTCAACGCATCGACCTTCGCGGCGCGCGTCGCGGCCTCGACCGGAGCCTCGCCCGCCGCCTGCCTGCTCGCGGGTCTGGCGACACTTTCCGGTCCGCGGCACGGTGGCGCCGGCGAGGCGGTGATGCAACTCGCGGACGATGCGGCGCGGCACGGCGCCGATGCGGCGATCCGGCGCTGGCTCGGCCATGACAGGCCTTTGCCAGCGTTCGGCCATCCGCTCTATCCCGAAGGCGATCCCCGCGCCACGGCGCTTTTGGCGGCCATCGACAACACCGACAGAACATTGCGATCGCTGGAAATCGCCGCCATTGCCGCGACCGGCGCCCGCCCGAACGTCGACTTTGCCCTGGCCGTTCTGACGCGCAGCCTCGACCTGCCGCGCGATGCGCCGTTCCAGCTGTTCGCGCTTGGGCGCAGCGTTGGCTGGGCCGCCCACATGGTCGAACAGGCAATGAGCGGCGGCAGCATCAGGCCGCGCGGTCGCTATGAGGGATTATTGCCGTAGGATCGGAAGAAAAGCGCTGCGCGCTCACGACATGGTGTCGAGCTTGCGCTGCATGGCCGCGATCTGGTCCTTCAACTGCTGCAGATCGTCGGGTTTTTCCGGCGTTTCCTTCCTGGCCGGTTCGGCGGGGGCCGCCGCAGGTGCCGAGCCTGCCGGCGGGAAAGGCGTGAACAGCCGCATGGCATTCTGGAACATTTCCATGTTGCGGCGCGTCTGCTCCTCCAGCGCCTTGATCGGCGTGGCCATCTTCATCATGTCGAGTGGTGACTTGCCGATAGCGCCCTTCATCTGCTCGCGGAAGCGCTCCTGTTCCTTGGAGAAGGCGATCATCGACTGTTCGAGGAAGCTCGGCACGATCATCTGCATCTGGTCGCCGTAGAAGGCGATCAACTGGCGCAGGAACGGGATCGGCAGCATGTTCTGCCCGTCCTTGTTCTCCAATTCGAAGATGATCTGGGTCAGAACCGGATGCGTGATGTCGTCGCCGGTCTTGGCGTCCTGCACCGTGAACTCTTCGCCCTTCTTGACCATTTCGGCCAGGTCCTCGAGCGTCACATAGGTGCTGGTGCCGGTGTTGTAGAGCCGGCGATTGGCATATTTCTTGATGACGATCGGATCGTCTTTCGCAGCCATCTGCATCCTCCCCGGACACCGGCGCGCCTGAGTAAGCCGCCGGTAACGATTGCGCCCGTTCAAAGGATATGCGCAAAAGCGTCACAATTCCAAGCAGTTTGTGCAGTGCGGGATTAATTATCGCTGCATGGCCGGTGAAATATGCTGCGCAGCAGCGGACAGCTTGATGTCGCGGCCATGCGCAGCTTGCTTGCGACGCATGGGTGCCCTGCCGATTTCCGGTTTGACTCGGGGTTGGGAAAGGGCAAGAAAAGTCTTCAATGACAGAACATCAGCTTGAAGTTTGGAGAACAGAATGCCCGCTTCCAATGCCATCGTCGTCGCCAGCGCGGCGCGCACACCGGTCGGTTCCTTCAATGGCGCTTTCGCCGCCACCCCGGCTCACGAGCTTGGCGCCGTCGTCGTAAGGGAATTGTTGTCGCGCGCCGGCGTCGAGGCGGCCGAAGTCGACGAGGTCATTCTTGGCCAGGTGCTGACCGCGGCCCAAGGGCAGAACCCCGCCCGCCAGGCTTCGATCCTCGCCGGGCTGCCCAGGGAGACCACCGCCTGGGGCCTCAACCAGGTGTGCGGCTCGGGCCTGCGCGCCATCGCGCTCGGCATGCAGCAGATCGCCACCGGCGATGCCAAGGTGGTTGTCGCCGGCGGCCAGGAATCGATGTCGATGTCGCCGCACGCCCAGCATCTGCGCGCTGGCGTCAAGATGGGCGACTACAAGATGATCGACACCATGATCAAGGATGGACTGTGGGATGCCTTTAATGGCTATCACATGGGCAACACGGCCGAGAACGTCGCCCGCCAGTTCCAGATCACCCGCGAGGACCAGGACCAGTTCGCGCTGGCCTCGCAGAACAAGGCCGAGGCCGCGCAGAAGGCCGGCCGGTTCAAGGACGAGATCGTCGCCTTCACCATCAAGGGCAAGAAGGGCGATACAATTGTCGACCAGGACGAATACATCCGCCATGGCGCGACGCTGGATGCCATGACCAAACTGAAGCCGGCCTTCGACAAGGACGGCACTGTGACCGCCGCCAATGCCTCCGGCATCAACGACGGCGCCGCCGGCGCGCTTTTGATGAGCGAAGCGGAAGCTGCCAGGCGGGGCATCACCCCGCTGGCGCGCATCGTCTCCTGGGCGACCGCGGGCGTTGACCCGGCGATCATGGGCACCGGTCCGATTCCCGCCTCGCGAAAAGCGCTGGAAAAGGCCGGCTGGTCGGTCGGCGATCTCGACCTGATCGAGGCCAACGAGGCTTTCGCCGCGCAGGCCTGCGCGGTCAACAAGGACATGGGCTGGGATCCCTCGATCGTCAACGTCAATGGTGGCGCCATCGCCATCGGTCATCCGATCGGCGCCTCTGGCGCGCGCATTTTCAACACGCTGGTCCACGAGATGCGCCGAAGAGGTGCCAAGAAGGGTCTCTCCACCCTGTGCATCGGCGGCGGCATGGGCGTCGCCATGTGCGTCGAAGCGCTCTAAAAGAGAAGTGAATGGGGAGTAGCGAATAGGGAAGAACGGCGTCGGCGCAATGGGATATCTGATCCCTGCTCGTCATTCGCTACTCCCTGTTCACTCTCCCAACCAAAGGGAGGGAGCGCATGACCAAGGTTGCAATCGTCACGGGCGGATCGCGCGGCATCGGCGCGGCAATATCGATGGCGCTGAAGGAAGCCGGCTATTCGGTTGCCGCCAACTACGCCGGCAATGATGAGGCGGCGAGCAAGTTCACGGCCACAACCGGCATCAAGACCTACAAATGGTCGGTCGCCGACTACGACGCCTGCGCCGCCGGCATCAAGCAGGTCGAGGCCGATCTGGGCCCGGTCGCGGTGCTGGTCAACAATGCCGGCATCACGCGCGACGCCATGTTCCACAAGCTGACGCGTGAGCAGTGGAAGGAGGTCATCGACACCAATCTCTCCGGCGTTTTCAACATGACGCATCCGCTGTGGAGCGGCATGCGCGACCGCAAGTTCGGCCGCGTCATCACCATCTCCTCCATCAATGGCCAGAAGGGCCAGGCCGGCCAGGTCAACTACTCCGCGGCCAAGGCCGGCGACATCGGTTTCTCGAAGGCTCTGGCCCAGGAAGGAGCCCGCGCGGGCATCACCGTCAACATCATCTGCCCAGGCTATATCGCCACCGAAATGGTCCGGGCGATCGATGAGAAGGTGCTCAACGAACGCATCATCCCGCTAATCCCGGTCGGGCGCCTCGGCGAGCCGGAGGAGATCGCGCGCTGCGTCGTCTTCCTCGCCTCCGAGGACGCCGGCTTCATCACGGGATCGACCATCACCGCCAATGGCGGCCAGTACTTCGCCTGAGGTCTCGCCGGGCTGCCGGCTTCCCGGTGCCGATTGAAGGAGGGCTCGTTCGCCATCCGCTTCGGATGTCCGTGACGCCGTCCGATGACGGCTGTCGGCCTGCTGTTCCAATCCGGCACGCAAAGGTTAATCGCGGCAGCCGGTATTGTGCAAAACTGCCTGGATAAGCTGTGCATTGTCGGTGGAAAACCTGTGCGTAACACTACATCTTGTCGTGAACAAACAGGGAAAATCCCGACATCGCCGATTCGTCGCCCTTTCGTTCCATGTTTGGCCGCAATGTTAACGAGAGCAGTTGCAATCGCCTATCAAACTGTTAATTTCTATTAAGAAAGTTCAACAATTTCATAAGCTTGGATGAAGCAAGGCGGGCTGCCACACGGCTTTGCCGGCGAAAGTTAACGGCGGCTCTCGCCTAGCATGAAACGGGCCAATTCCGTGATTCAGCATGTGGTAAGGATCATCAGCCAAAACTCCACATCTAGCCGTGAACAAAACCTGAATCCGGGCGAGTCAGCGATTCGTCGCCGATTCGTTCCAGACTCGTTCCAACCCTTAATCAGCAGCCGAACCGAAGCTCGACGGAGGTGACTTCGAACCGCCAGCGGAACATTCCGCTTTCGCTTCGCGCCTGAAATCCCTATGTGTCGCCTGTCATACGCGCCACCCGAGGCGTGCTCCCGACAATGAGAGGCCAGAAAGCCTTATTTCCGAGCCGATGAACATCCATCCGAAACCCACCGAGCCGCTGATCCTGTCGGGTCGCGACGTGACTGCCGTGCTTGGGCCGACCAACACAGGCAAGACCCATCTCGCCATCGAGCGCATGGTGGCGCATGAAAGCGGCATCATCGGCCTGCCGCTCAGGCTCTTGGCGCGAGAGGTCTACACCCGCGTCTGCGAAAAGGTCGGTGCCCACAAGGTGGCGCTCATCACCGGCGAGGAGAAGATCCAGCCGCCAGGCGCCAGATATTCGGTCTGTACTGTCGAAGCCATGCCGCGCGAGACCGATGCCGCCTTCGTCGCCATCGACGAGGTGCAGCTTGCCGGGGACCTCGAGCGCGGCCACATCTTCACCGACCGCATCCTGCATCTGCGCGGCCGCCAGGAGACGCTGCTGCTCGGCGCCGCCACCATGCACGGCATCTTGCAGCGCCTGTTGAAAGGCGTCTCGGTGGTGACACGACCGCGGCTGTCACATCTGGCCTATGCCGGTTCGAAGAAGCTGACCCGCTTGCCCCGGCGCACAGCGATCGTCGCCTTCTCCGCCGACGAGGTCTATGCCATCGGCGAACTGATCCGCCGCCAGCAGGGCGGTGCGGCCGTCGTGCTTGGCGCGCTCTCGCCCCGCACCCGCAACGCCCAGGTGGCGCTGTTTCAGTCGGGCGACGTCGACTATCTCGTCGCCACCGATGCCATCGGCATGGGCCTTAACCTCGATCTCGACCATGTCGCCTTCGCCCAGAACCGCAAGTTCGACGGCTATCAGTATCGCAACCTGACGGCGGCCGAACTTGGCCAGATCGCCGGGCGCGCCGGCCGGCACCTGCGCGACGGCACCTTTGGCGTCACCGGCCAGGTCGACCCGCTGGACGAGGAATTGGTCAAGAAGATCGAAAGCCACGACTTCGACCCCGTGAAGGTTCTGCAGTGGCGCACAGCGCGTTTCAATTTCGCCAGCCTCGACGCGCTGAAGCGCTCGATCGAGACCAATGCCCCGGTGGAGGGCCTGACCCGTGCGCTGCCGGCAGTCGATGCGCAGGCGCTTGAGCACCTGTCGCGTGACGAGGACATCAGGGCGCTCGCCACCGACGCAAGGCGCGTCGCGCTGCTGTGGGAGGCCTGCGCGCTCCCCGACTACCGCAAGATAGCGCCGGCCCAGCACGCCGACCTCATTGCGTCGATCTACATGGACCTCGCCAGGCATGGCCATGTCGACGAGAATTACATGGCCGAGCAGGTGCGCCGCGCCGACACCACCGAGGGCGACATCGATACGCTGTCGCATCGCATCGCCCAGATCCGCACCTGGACATTCGTGTCGAACCGGCCCGGCTGGCTGGCCGATCAGGCACACTGGCAGGAAAAGACGCGCGAAATCGAAGACAGATTGTCGGATGCGCTGCATGAGCGGTTGACGAAACGCTTCGTAGACCGCAGGACTTCCGTCCTCATGCGGCGCCTTAGAGAAAATACCATGCCTGAAGCCGAAATAAGCCCAACCGGAACCGTCCTCGTCGAAGGCCACCATGTCGGCGAGTTGCAGGGGTTCCGTTTCACCGCCGATCAGAGCGCTGGCGGCGAAGACGCCAAGGCCGTGCGCGCGGCCGCCCAGAAGGCGCTGGCGGCGGAGTTCGAGGCACGCGCCGAACGCTTCGGCGCCTGCGCCAATGGCGACATCGCGCTCGGTTCCGACGGCACGCTGCGCTGGATCGGCGCGCCGATCGGCACTCTGGTTGCCGGCGAGGACGCGCTGAAGCCGCGCCTGGTGCTTTTGGCCGATGAACAGCTGACCGGCCCGGCGCGTGACAAGGTCGCGGCGCGTGCCGAGCGCTTCGTCAATTTCCAGATCGAATCCCTGCTGAAGCCGCTGGTCGATTTGAAGAATGCCGAGCAGATATCGGGTATCGGCCGCGGCATCGCCTTCCAGCTGGTCGAGAATTTCGGCCTTATCAATCGCCGCGACATCGCCGAGGAGATGAAGTCGCTCGACCAGGAAGGCCGCGCGGCATTGCGCCGGCTGGGCGTGCGCTTCGGCGCCTATCATGTCTTCGTGCCGGCGCTGATCAAGCCGGCGCCCGCGGGATTGGTGACGTTGCTGTGGGCGCTGAAAAACGACGGCAAGGAGAAGCCCGGCTTCGGCGACGTCGTCCATGCGCTGGCATCGGGCCGCACCTCGGTGGTCATCGATCCGGCTTTCGACAAGGCCTTCTACAAGCTTGCGGGCTACCGCAATCTCGGCCGCCGCGCCGTGCGCATCGACATTCTGGAACGGCTGGCCGACCTGATCCGCCCGGCGACCAACTGGAAGCCCGGCCTCGGCCAGCGTCCGGATGGCGCCTATGACGGCCAGTCTTTCATGGTGACGCCGCCGATGATGTCGATTCTCGGCGCCACGGCCGATGACATGGAAGAAATCCTGAAAGGTCTTGGCTACCGTGCCGAGCCGAAGCCGGCGGCCGAAGTCAAGGCACGGCTGGAAGCGCAGGACAATGCCGCCCGGGAAGCCGTGGCGGCCAAGCTGGCAGCGGAAGAGGCCGCGCGCGCCGAGCAGGCCAAGGCGGCGGAGGCGGCTGCGACGGACACGCCTGAGGAGACATCGGCGGAAGATCCGCAAACTGCGACTGCCCAGACCGCCGTCGAAATTCCTGTTGAACCCATTGCGGAAGCGGCCGAAACTGTTGCGGAAGAACAACCCGAAGTTCCAGCCGAAGCGACGCAAGAGGTTGCGCCTGTAGCAGAAGCCGTGCCTGAGACTTCTGCCGCCGAAAGCGCCGACGCTCTCACCTCCCCCTCGACGGGGGAGGTCGCGGAGCGAAGCGAGGGGGGTGACAGCGCCGACGCTCCCCAACAGGGACAGGATGAAGCCGGCGTGCCCGCCGCGGAAGCCGAAGAGCCTAAGCCGATCCTGTTGTGGCGGCAGGGTCGCTTCGACCAGCGGCCTCGTCACCGTCACCACGAGAACCGCGCCCGGCCGCGCAACGGCCAGGCGGCGCGCTCCGATGCCCCGGCGGATGCCGCTGTCGGCCAGCCCGGCACCCGGCCCGCCCATGAAGGGCGCCGCGATGGCGCCGGCAAGCCGCGTTTCGATCGCTCGAAGTTCAAGCCCAGGCCGCAAGGCGAAGGCGGGGAACGGCGGGAGGGAAAGCCGCAGGGCGAGCGTTCTGACCGCCGTGAGGGCCGGCCGGGCGGCAGGCCGGAAGGCAAGGGCGGCCCGCAAGGCGGCAAACCCTCGTTTCAGGCAAAACCGCGCGAGGAGCGCCCGGTGCGCTTCGATCCCGACTCTCCCTTCGCCAAGCTCGCCGCTTTGCGCGACCAGCTGAAGAAATAGCCGCACAGGATCCGATGGTCGCCCCGATGGCCACCGACCGCCAGCGTATCGACAAATGGCTGTTCTTCTCGCGCGCGGTGAAATCGCGCTCGCTGGCCGCCAAACTGGTCGTGGCCGGCCGGGTGCGCATCAATCGCGACAAAGCAGCGCGGGCCTCCGACCTGGTCAAGCCTGGCGACGTCCTGACCATCACGCTGGAGCGGCGCATCTTCATCTGGAAGGTGCTCGATGCGGGAAGCCGGCGCGGCCCCGCCGTGGAGGCACGCACGCTCTACGAAGACATGTCGCCGCTTGCCGCACCGACGGGCGAGGCGCCTCCCGACGCGATCCCAGGGCTGCGCGAGGCCGGAAGCGGCCGCCCCACGAAGAAGGAGCGCCGCGAGACCGACCGCTTGCTTGGCGACGACTGACCGCCGGTGCACGGAGGCATGTATGTTCTTCCACGCCGCCGACACAACGGTCCGAGCACATGACCGATGCCCGCCATTGCCGACCCGTTGGAATTCCATTCCGGCAATGCCGGCATGGCCGGAATGGCCGCCCTTGCAAGCGGGCGCCAAAGGCGTTACCTCACGGAAAAAGCCAACAAAAACGGGACGTCCCGGAGCAGATCGATGACCTATGTCGTGACCGACAATTGCATCAAATGCAAATATATGGACTGCATCGAGGTCTGTCCGGTCGACTGTTTCTACGAGGGCGAGAACATGCTCGTCATCCATCCCGACGAGTGCATTGACTGCGGTGTCTGCGAACCGGAATGCCCCGCCGACGCGATCAAGCCCGATACTGAGTCGGGCCTCGACAAATGGCTGCAGATAAACACCGAATACGCTGAGAAATGGCCTAATATCACCGCCAAGAAGGAGCCGCCGGCCGACGCCAAGGCCTTCGATGGCGAGGCCGGCAAGTTCGAGAAATATTTCTCGGCTGAACCCGGAGAAGGCGACTGACAGCGCTGCCGTTTCAACCGGCATGACGTGGCGTAAGAGGTACGGCCTATTAACCGCCTTGACAGGCGGCGTGAACCTGTGGCCTTCGCTTATGCAGCAAAACCTTGATTCTTCCGACTTTTTGTGTTACATGAGCGAAACATGCCGGTGACACAACGTCGATTTATGGCGCTAACGCCCCAAATCACTGAAAGGTGAAAATCCCATATCGGACCAGAGCGATCTGGGCCAGGCGATCGCAATCGTGCGGTTTGCCGGTCCCGGCTTTTCCGGTGGGTTCATCTGTTGTGCGGCTAATGATCGGTAACCCGATCGCGCGAGTTCAGCCGGCACCGCCGCCGGCCCACAACAAGGAGTTCAGGGCGTAATGGCAACGATCACCCCGCAGAAGAAGTCCACCGCTGCACGTCACGGTTTCAAGACCGGCGAGTACATCGTCTATCCGGCGCATGGTGTCGGCCAGATCGTCTCGATCGACGAGCAGGAAGTGGCCGGGCACAAGCTGGAACTGTTCGTCATCGATTTCCAGAAGGACAAGATGCGCCTCAAGGTGCCGGTCGCCAAGGCAACCTCGATCGGCATGCGCAAGCTGTCGGAAGAGGATTATGTCGAACGCGCACTGAAGGTCGTGCAAGGCCGCGCCCGCGTCAAGCGCACCATGTGGTCGCGTCGCGCGCAGGAATATGATGCCAAGATCAATTCCGGCGACCTGATCTCGATCTCGGAAGTTGTTCGCGACCTCTACCGCGCCGACAACCAGCCGGAGCAGTCCTATTCCGAACGCCAACTCTACGAGGCCGCGCTCGACCGCATGGCCCGTGAGATCGCCGCGGTCAACCGCATGTCGGAAACCGAAGCCGTGCGTTTGATCGAGGTCAATCTCAACAAGGGCCCTAAGCGCGGCGCCAAGGCCGACAATGAGGAAGCCGAGCAGGAAGAAGCTGCCTGAGGCCTTGCGCCTTTTGAGTTTTTGAAAAACCCGGCCTTGCGCCGGGTTTTTTGTTGCAGGCAATATTTGGAAAGTTGGTGCACGCCCCTGGGCGTGGAATCGTCACAGGAACGTTACGCGGGTCGCTTCCTTCTTGCCTTGGGCGAAACCGGCACGGGCCGCGGGGATGCGGGTCGCCAGATCCATCTGGTTGGTGCCCATTGCGGCGCGGGAATCGACGTCAGGCGTGATCACCACCACCTCGCTGCCCTGCTGGCGCAGGGCTTCGACCTCGCTTGCAAGGTCCGCGCCCGGCGGTCTGCGCAGGCCCTCGAACTGGCCTTCCGGTAGCGGCCCGCTCCGTCCGCTGAACGGCGAGAGCACGATCACGTTCGCATAGCCCGAGGCAAGGTCGGCATTATCGGCGGAGCGCACGCCACCGGAGATGTAGCGGACGCCATTGATGCTGTGCGTTGGCCCCGCACCGGGCAGCGCGGTGCTCGCGGTGGCCGCGTCAACCAGATCGACGCCGGAATCGCGGTCGAACGCAGCCAGTTCACCGGTAAGCGCGTCGACGGCCACCAAGATCATCGGCCTTTCCGGCCATTCATGGCGAGGCAATCTGGCGGCGACCAGCGCGCGCCGCTGTTTGGCCACTTCCGGTCCGAATTTGACATCGCTCTCCAAACCGAATGCCCCCATCGCCCGTTGCAGATCGGCTGCCGAGATAGCGGCGGCGGAGATGGCACGCATCCGCTCGAACACACTATCCATCGAAGCGAACGGCGGTTGCTGGCGGCTCTGTCCGGCCGGTTGAACCGGCAGCGGGGACAGCACCGCGGCCAGCAGCTCGCCCGGCGGTATGCCGCTGCGCACCTGCACTGCCGCATTGGCGCCTGCCGAGGTTCCGATCACCAGATCGGCGGCCTCGGTCAGATCGACACCAGTGTCGGCGAGGCCCGCGATGATGCCGATCAGCCAGGCATTTCCGGCGGCCCCGCCACCACCGAGAACAAGAGCAACGTTGCGAACCATCGGCCCCACTATTGCAGCGCATGGACACGCCCGTCCATCGAAATAGAAACACCGTGCCTGACGGCGGCTCACGAGGATAAATGCCCGGCAGGGAGCAAGCGCAGCGCATGCCTAGGACGAGAAATTGCCGCCTTCTCCCCCACCCTCCTTCTCCGCCATTTCCTGCTTTAGCGTCGCGATGAACCGTCTTGTCCGTTCGCGCTCCGGATTGCCGAACAGCACCGCCGCGGGGCCCTTTTCGACGACAATGCCGGCCTCGAGGAACACCACCTCGCGAGCGATCTTTGAAGCAAGCCGCAGATCGTGCGTGGCCATCACCATCGTCGTCCCCTCGCTGGCGAGCCGGCCGAGCACGTCGACGACTTCCTGCGCCAGTTCCGGGTCGAGCGCGGAGGTCGGCTCGTCGCACAAAAGCACCTTTGGCGACGGCGCCAGCGCCCGGGCGATCGCTACCCGCTGCTGCTGGCCGCCCGACAGCGTTGCCGGCCAGGCATCGACCTTGTGCGCCATGCCGACCTTTTCCAGCAGCGCGAGCGCCCGTTCGCGCGCCCGTGCCTGGGGCCACTTCAGCACCGTCACCAGCCCTTCCATGACGTTCTCGATCGCGGTGCGATGCGGGAACAGTTGGAAGTTCTGGAACACCATGCCGGTCTGCAGCCGCAGCCGCTGAATGTCCCGGGCCGCCACCTTCGCTCCCGGATGGAACTCCAGCGCCTGATCGCCGATACGCACTGTGCCCGAAGTTGGGATCTCAAGCAGGTTGATGCAGCGCAGCAGCGTACTTTTGCCACCACCCGAAGGACCGACCAGAGCGGTGACGCTGCCTTCGGCGATGGTAACCGTCACGCCCTTCAGCACGAGATTGTCCCCGAAGCGCTTTTCGATGTTGGCAAGGTCGATCACGAGCGCGCCTCCAGGAACCCGCCATAGCGATTGAGCCGCGCCTCCAGCCGCGTCTGCAAGGCCGACAGCACCGAACTCATCGCCAGATAGAGGATAGCCGCCTCGACATAGAGGATCAGCGGCTCATAGGTAGTGGCGACGATGCGCTGCGCGGCCTGGAACATTTCCGGCACGGTGATGGCGGCGGCCAGCGACGTGTCCTTGACCAGCGAGATGAAGGTGTTGGAGAGCGGCGGCACCGCCACGCGCCCGGCCTGCGGCAAGATGGTGCGGCGCATCGCCTGGCTCCAGGTCATGCCGATCGAATAGGCCGCCTCCCATTGCCCCTTTGGCACCGCGCCTATCGCCGCGCGAACGATTTCCGACGAGTAGGCGCCGATATTGAGCGTGAAGCCGATCAACGCCGCGGGAAACGCGTCAAGCAGGATGCCGACCGAGGGCAGGCCGTAGAAGATCAGGAACAGCTGCACCAGGAGCGGCGTGCCGCGGAATATCCACACGTAGAAGCGCGCCACCGCGACCAGGGGCATTGGCCCGAAGAGCCGGATCAGCGCGGTTCCGAGACCGACGCTCAAGCCAAGCACAAAGGACAGGAGCGTCAGCGGTACGGTGAAGATCAACGCGGCCCATAGCAGCGAAGGCAGCGATTCCAGCATGAGTTGCAGCCAGTGCGGCACGAAAGGCTCCTTCTTGCGACTGCCGTATATCACGCGAAAGGCGGCGGGCCGTCAAAACGGTCCGCCGCCGGGCGATGTCGCGCGGGCCGCCAACGGCCCGGCCGTAAATTACTTCGAAACGTCCTGGCCGAAATACTTGTCTGCGATCTTCTGATAGGTGCCGTCTGCCTTGATGTCGGCCAGCGCCTTGTTGATCGCGGCAACCAGTTCCGGGTCGCCCTTGCGAACGATGACGCCGGAATAGTCGGCGTTCTCTTCCTGGGCCGCGATCTTCACATTGGCATCCGGCTTGTGCTTCTTGAAGTCGAGGAAGGACAGGCTGTCATTGATGGTTGCGTCGGCGCGGCCAGTCAGAAGCAGCTGGATCGACTGGTCGAACCCGTCGGTGCCGACCAGTTCGGCGCCGTTGGCCTCGGCCAGTTTGCCGAAATTCGAAGTCAGCGACTGCGCCGACTTCTTGCCCTTGAGATCGGCGAAACTCTTGATGTCGGTATTGTCGCCGCGCACGATCAGCACTGCCTTGGAGGCGATGTAGGGGTCGGAGAAATCGTATTTCGCCTTGCGGGCGTCGGTGATGCCGACTTCGTTGATGACCGCGTCATAGCGGTTGGCATCGAGGCCCGCGATCAGCCCGTCCCATTTGCCCTCGAGGAACTCTACCTTCACGCCGAGCTTGTCGCCGATCGCCTTGGCGATTTCGACATCGAAGCCGACCAGCGCTCCGCCGGCATCATGATAGGTAAAGGGTGCGTAGGTGCCCTCCGTGCCGACCTTGATGACGCCGGCCTGCTTGATCTGGTCGAGATTGGCGCCGGCATAGCCTGCGGTAACAGCCAGAACCTGCAAAGTTCCGGCGACGATGAGCGACTTGAGCCATTTCATTTTTCTGTGATCCCGTCCTGGCCTGATATCCGGCATGGTGTGTGAGCGCTGGAAATTGACAGATGTGAGTTGAAAAAATAAGGAATGAGATTTCAAAAACATCCATTATTCGGAATCGGATTCTACCACTGACGTTTCTGGCGGTGCCTCGAACCCGCCCGGAGTTTTTTCGCGCAGCCTCCACGCCGCGCCGCCGGCGGCGGAACCTTTCCCGCGCATGGCACGTTTTGCGTTCGTTGTAGGGCAGGACGCCGTCATTTCAAGTCGAGCGGCTGCCGGGTTTCGAAATGACATCCGTATCGCCAGAGCCAGGGAGTGCCTCATGATGGAAGACACGGCAGGACGGATCATGGTCCGCGCGGCAATGAGGGCTCCCTATCTCGAACGCGACGAGGAGTTGCGGCTGGCGCTGCGCTGGAAAAAGGACAACGACCAGAACGCGCTGCACAGCATCACCGTGGCGCATATGCGCCTGGTCATTTCCATGGCCTCCAAATTCCGTCATTACGGCCTGCCGCTTGGCGATCTGGTCCAGGAGGGCCATGTCGGCCTGCTCGAGGCCGCGGCCCGTTTCGAGCCGGAGCGCGAAGTGCGGTTTTCGACCTATGCGACCTGGTGGATCCGGGCCTCGATGCAGGACTACATCCTGCGCAACTGGTCGATCGTGCGCGGCGGCACCAGCTCGGCGCAAAAGGCCCTGTTCTTCAACCTGCGACGCCTGCGCGCCCGGCTGGCGAACGGCGCCGCGGAGCCGCTGTCGAACAGGACGCTGTACCGCGAGGTTTCAGCGGCCCTCGGCGTCTCCGAAGCCGATGTCGCGCTGATGGATTCGCGGCTCTCGGCGCCCGACTCCTCCCTCAATGTCCCGCTTGCCGACGATGGGGGCGCGACCGAGCGGATGGACTTCCTCGTGTCGGACGATCCCTTGCCCGACGAGGTCGTCAGCGACACCATCGATATCGAACGCCGCTCGATATGGCTGAAGGCGGCGCTTGCCGCACTCAACGCGCGTGAGCTGCGCATCATCGAGGAGCGTCGGCTGAGCGACGAGGGCGCGACGCTCGAAGCGCTCGGCGAGACGCTTGGCATTTCCAAGGAACGCGTGCGCCAGATCGAGGCCCGCGCCATGGAAAAGCTGAAAGTGGCGCTGGTGAAGCAGAACCCGGAATTCCTCGCCACCGCCGCCTAAATCCATTCCAGGAAAACTACCTAGAGCGTTTCATATCTTGACGGAAGCGTAGCCTGCGTTTTCGAAGTAGTTCCTGCATTCGGCTGCCTCGATTGTT
>NZ_VFUE01000035.1:0-38156 GCF_006441495.1 Mesorhizobium sp. B2-6-4 | reverse complement strand
TAGGGCAGTAGGGCAGTAGGGCAGTAGGGCAGTAGGGCAGTAGGGCAGTAGGGCAGTAGGGCAGTAGGGCAGTAGGGATTCCCTATTCCCCTACTGCCCTACTTACATAGCCCACAACGCCATCCCTGGTCAGCTCCGCCAGCGCCAGCGACTGGTCGAGATGTTCGGCCCGCCAGGCAAGCAGCCGTTCGGCGAACTCGAGCCTGGTCGGGAGATAGGCGGGATCGGCGGCGAGATTGGCGAGCTCGGCGGGATCCTTCTCCAGGTCGAACAGCAAGGGCGGCAGGCCGCCGCCGAAATGCACATATTTGAATTTTTCCGTGCGGATCACGGCGAGATTGCACTGGCGCGAGGCATGGCCGAAATGCCGTTCGGCTTCGCCTTCCGCGATCGAACGAAAATCGAATTCCCAATGCGCGGCGTCGCGCCAGTCCGACGGCTCCTCGCCGACGATGAACGGCCGCAGCGAGTGACCGTCGAGATGCGGCGCCGGTTCGCCGCCCAGCAGGTCGAGCAAGGTCGGCAATATGTCCACCGCCTCGGTAAAGCGGTCGACGGCCACGCCTGCGGTGTGGCCGTGACGCGGGTCGCGGATGACCAGGGGGATATGATAGCTGGCGTCGAAGAAGCCGCCTTTGCCCAGCATGAAATGGTCGCCCATCATCTCGGCATGGTCGGAGGTAAGCACAACGATCGTGTCGTCCCACGCGCCCGCCGTCTTGACCGCCTGCCAGATACGGCCGAGCTGCGCATCGACTTCCGAGATCATGCCGTAATAGATCGCGCGGATGCGGCGGAAATCATCCTCGCTCCAGTCATGTACGCTGCCGGCGGCGCCAGGTCGAAACTTGTGCTTTTTCTGCCTGCCGAAATCGTAGGCGAGATAGGGATGGCTGTCCGCCTCTTTCTGCCAGCCTGCCGCGCGGCGAAAGCCGGGGCCGTCGGCGGGGTCGTACATCGCGTCGTATGGTGCAGGCGCGATGAAGGGCGGATGTGGGCTGATGAAAGAGAGATGCGCGAACCAGGGCGCGGCATGATCCTGTTCGCCCAGCCATCGGATGAATTCGCCGGCAAGAAAAGCCGTCGGCGTCTGCTCCTTCGAATAGACGGGCGGCGCAGTCGTCACGGAGCCGGCGTCGCCTGCCCCGTTCGCCGGTCGATGGATCGCGGGGGAGCCGGCGTCGGTATCGATGCCCTGCATTCCCAGCCATGACAGCCACTGCTTCTGATGCTCTGGCAGCAATTGGCGCACCGTGAAACCAGGAAGCACGCCTTCATAGCTTCGCAGCCGCGGATCAGCCGGAGCGAGCCGGCGCGGATCCAGCGATACGTCGGTGTAGCCGAACAGCGTCGGATCGTAGCCCAGCGCGCGCGCCGAAAGCGCTATATTGCCGTGACGGGCATCGAGCGGCGTGCCGTTGCGGCAAACCCGGTTATTCATCTGGTAGAGGCCGGTATAGAGGCAGGCACGGGCCGGCGAGCAGGGTGCCGCGCCGCCATAGTGCCGCTTGAACAATACGCCTTCCGCTGCCAATGCGTCGGCATTCGGCGTCTTCACCAGGGGATGGCCGGCCGCCGAAAGGCAATCGCCGCGCCATTGATCGCAGGTGATCAGGAGAACGTTCGGACGCCTGCCTTTTCCGGTCACTGGCGATAATCCTTGGCTAATGTGCGAGCGTCGCTCATGGAACCGAAATCCCGCCCCGGCGCAAGCCCGGGCTGCTGGTGGTTCGGTGAACAAACTGCTTTCGATTGTTCACTTCCAGAGTACAGTCCATCCCGTCTTTGTCGCCTTTGACGGGAACAGGCCGATGCTCATATTGGCGAGGACAGCGGCAGGGGCCGCAATAGAACAAGGGAGCAGCACTCATGCTCGACCAGATCAAGGGTTTGCATCACGTCACCTCGATGGCCAGCGATGCCCGCCAGAACAATGAGTTCTTCACTGGGAAGCTCGGCCTGCGCCGGGTCAAGAAAACGGTCAATTTCGACGCGCCCGACGTCTACCACCTCTACTATGCCGACGAGCTCGGCACGCCGGGTTCGGTGATGACCTATTTTCCGTTTCCCAATATCGGCAAGGGCCGTCACGGCGTCGGCGAAGTCGGCACCACCGCCTATTCGGTGCCGGAAGGCACGCTCGCCTATTGGGAAAGGCGCTTCGCCGAGGAAGGTATCGCCGGCCTGTCGCGCGAAGAGACCTTTGGCGAGAAGCGTCTGGCCTTCGCCGGACCGGACGGCGACGGTTTCGCGCTCGTCGAGGACAGGGCCGACACGCGCGCGCCATGGGTGAAGGGCGGCATTCCCGCCGACGAGGCGATCCGGGGCTTTCACTCCGTGTCGCTGCGCCTGAAGGATGGCGGCGCCACCGAGGAACTCTTGAAGTTCATGGGCTATGAGGAGCTCGACAAATCCGGCAATGTCAGGCGGCTGGCGATCAGGAACGGCAATGGCGCCGACGTCGTCGACATCGAATCGCTACCCGGTGCCGCCTTTGCCGATCTCGGCGCGGGCTCGGTCCATCACGTCGCTTTCGCCGTCGAGGATCGAGCCAGGCAGCTCGAAGTGCGCAAGGCGCTGATGGATACCGGCTACCAGGTGACGCCAGTGATCGACCGCGATTACTTCTGGGCGATCTATTTCCGCACGCCGGGCGGCGTTCTGTTCGAAGTCGCCACCAACGAGCCGGGCTTCGACCGCGACGAGGACACCGCCCATCTCGGTGAAGCCTTGAAGCTGCCGGCGCAGCATCAGCACCTGCGGCCCTATCTCGAAAAGCATCTGCAGAAGTTGGAAGACTGAGGGGCGGGGTCATGAGCACAGACAGCTACATCCACAAGGTGCTGCCCGGTTCGCCGGGCGGTCCGCTGCTCTTCGTCTTCCATGGCACCGGAGGCGACGAGGGCCAGCTCGTCTCGCTGGGGCGCGATCTCGCGCCCCAGGCAACCATCATCTCGCCACGCGGCGATGTGTCTGAACAAGGCGCTGCGCGCTTTTTCCGTCGCACCGGCGAGGGCGTCTATGACATGCAGGACCTGGCGCGCGCGACTCGGAAGATGGCGGGCTTCGTCAAGGCGCAGATAGCAGCGGCGAAGCCGTCGGCGATACACGCTCTCGGCTACTCCAACGGCGCCAACATCCTGGCGTCGCTGCTGTTCGAAGCCCCTGACCTGTTCGACGCGGCGGTGCTGATGCACCCGCTGATCCCGTTCGAACCGGAGGTGAACGGCAGTCTTGCCGGGCGCCGCATTCTGGTGACCGCCGGCAGGCGGGATCCGATCTGTCCGCCGAACCTGACTTCGCGGCTCGAAGCCTATTTGCGCGCCGATGGCGCCGATGTCACAGTGGAGTGGCATGAAGGCGGGCACGAAGTGCGGCCGAACGAAATCGAGGCGGCGCGGCAGCTCCTTGCCGGCGTGGCCCAAGGAGTAAGTGATGCCTGACCAACTGCCGGAGATCGAACTCGAAGATCGTGGTTCCAAGGGCCGCTACGTGCTGCGTGGTCCGGGCGGCGCCGAGGCGGAGATGACCTTCACCAGGATCGGCGAGCACCAGATCATCATCGACCACACCGAAGTGCCCGACGCGTTTCGCGGCCAGGGTGCTGGGCTTCGGCTCGTCACCCGCGCCGTCGAGGACGCGCGCGCGGCGGGCAAGAAGATCATCCCGCTCTGTCCCTTCGCCAACGCCCAGTTCCGCCGCCATCCGGAGTGGGCCGACGTGCTGAAGGGGTAGGATCAGCCGGCGCTTTACCATTCGGGACCCGCGGGAGTAAAACAGTCTGATAGGCCAGCACGGCTTTGGCATTTGCACGCTCGGCCCATCTTGCCTAAGTAGATATGATATATCGCGGGCAGCGTGCGACACATCGAACCGAATGATCCCTTCATGACCGAAACCGATCTCGTTCCCGTCTTCGACGGCCATAACGACACGCTGCTCAGACTCTATCAGTCGAAAGACCCGGACGTCGAAAAGCTGTTCATGGAAGGGAAATCGGGCGGCCATATCGACCTGCCGCGCGCACGGGCCGGCGGGTTCGCCGGCGGCATGTTCGCGATCTTCCCGCCGCCTGTCGAGAGAGGCCGGCGCGGCGCTGTCCCGTCGACGCCCAGCGATGCCGAGCCTTTGCCGCCCGAACTCCCGCACAGCGATGCGCTGGCCTCGACGATTGCGATGGCCTCGATCCTGTTCAGGCTGGAACGGGCCGGAGCGCTGAGCGTCTGCCGCAATGCCGCAGATGTGCGCGGCGCCATGGCGCGCGAGTCGATCGCTGCGGTATTCCATATCGAAGGGGTCGAGGCGATCGATCCCGAACTCACCATGCTCGACGTGCTGCATGCCGCCGGCTTGCGCTCGCTCGGCATCGTCTGGAGCCGCCCGAACGCTTTCGGCCATGGCGTGCCGTTCCGCTTTCCGTCCTCGCCCGATACCGGTCCCGGCTTGACCGATGCCGGCAAGGCGCTGGTCAAGGCCTGCAACCAACTCAGGATCATGATCGACCTGTCGCATCTCAACGAGAAGGGGTTTCGTGACGTCGCCGCGCTCAGCGATGCGCCGCTGGTCGCGACCCATTCCAACGTGCATGCGATCTGCGGCCACTCACGCAATCTCACCGACTGGCAGCTCGGCGCGATTCGCGAAACCGGCGGCATGGTCGGGCTGAACTTCGCCACCGGCTTCCTGCGCGAGGACGGAAAGATGAATGCCGATACCGGCCGCGACATCATGGTGCGCCACATCGATTCCCTGCTGCAGGCGCTGGGTGAGGATGGGGTTGGCCTCGGCTCCGATTTCGACGGAGCCATGATCCCGGCCGTCATTGGCGACGCCGCCGGTCTGCCGAAGCTCATCGATGCGCTCGCCGCACGCGGCTTCGGCCGCGCGCTGATCGAAAAGATCGCCTACCGAAACTGGCTGGCCATGCTGGAAAGAACCATAGGATAGGCAGGTCAGCCGAACCCCATGCGCTTCAGCCAGTCCTTGCCGACGCCGCGGTCGCGGATGATCGGCAGCGGGTTTTCCGAATCGAGCCGCGCGCAGATGCGGTAGACCTCAAGCGTCTCGGCGCTCATCTCGCCGCGCTTGTAGAAGAACATGGCGGCGGCATAGCGTGTGCGGCCCGACCATTTTTCGCCGAGCGGCGTGTTGACCAGTTCCCACTGTTCGGCCGCCTCTTCTTGCTGCTTGTCGGCTTCCTCGTCCATGGTCAGAAATCCGCCGGCGGATTGGCGGTGCGGCGATCGAGCTTGATGAACGGCCGCGGCACCACCTTGGCCCGCTTCATCAGCTTTTGGTATTGCAGCTCGCGCATTGCGTAGATCTCGACCCAGAGGTCGTCGACGACAGTATCACCATATGGTCGCACCAGCGAAGCGATGGCGATGTTGCGCTTGGCCATCGGCGACCACATGGCGGCGCTGACCAGCCCGACCTCCTGGCTCTTTCTGTGATAGACGATGGCGTGTTCGGCCGGGATGTTGCCTTCGATCTCCAGCCCGACCAGCACATGCCGCAGCTTGCGCTTGGCGCGCGCCTCGAAGATGGCGCGACGGCCGTTGAAATGGGCCTTTTCCAGGTCGATCATGAAGCCGAGCCCGATCTCATCGGGCATGCGCAAGCGGTCGGCGCGGATGGCGTGTTCGGCCGTCGTGAAGTCGGCATTGGCGACGATCAGCCCGGCCTCGATCCGGGCGCGGTTGAGCGCGGTGTAGCCGATGGCGCGGATGCCGCGCAGTTCGCCGGCCGCCATCAGCCGGTCCCACAGGCTCAGCGCCTTGTCGACCGGCATGAACAATTCATAGCCGAGGTCGCCGGTGAAGCCGGTGCGCGAGATGGTGACGGTTTCGCCATCATGCGGGAATTCGGCGAGGTCGAATGCCTTCAGCTTTCCGACATCGGCAAAACCGGCATCACGCAGCACGGCGAAAGAGGTCGGACCTTGCAGTGCCAGGCCCGCGACGGCTTCGGTCTCTTCCTCCACCGTCACATCGAATCCAATGGCGCTGTCGAGCAGCCAAGGCAAATGCCGCTCCTGCGAGCACAGCCGGAACCGCATCGGCGAGAGCCGGAACAGCGTGCCGTCATCGAGGACGAAGCCCTCGTCGTCGCACCATGCGGTATAATGGACGCGGCCCGGCTTCAGCCTGGTCACGTCGCGCAGCGTGACGCGGTCGAGGAAGGCCTGGGCGTCCGGTCCCTCGACGCGGTACTTGGTCATCGGCGAGATGTCGAAGAGCGCCGACTGGCTGCGAATGGCGAAATATTCGAGCTCCTCGTCCCACAGCGAATGGGGGGCGCGGTAGCCCGCCCAGTTGTACCAATCCTGGGTCTTGGCCAGAGCATCGATGCGCGGCTGGAAAGGCGTGCCGAGACGCAACGTGCGGAAGTGGGATTGGGCGGCGATGCGGGCGGATGATGGTTGCTGATTCATGCTGGCGATCCTTCGCCGTAGAACGCGACTGCCGCCAACTGAAACATCGCCTTACCCCTTCATCGCAATGATGCGTCGAGCGGCGTTCAATCCAGGTGCGCCGGAGACGCCGCCGCCGGGATGTGAACCGGCACCGGCGAGAAACAGCCCGTCGAGCGGTGTGTCGTAGCCGGACCAGCCCGAGACCGGGCGCGAGATCAGCATCTGGTCGGCCTGCAACTCGCCGTGGTGCCAGTGGCCGCCCGGCATGCGGTAGCGCGTTTCGATGTCGGCGGGCGTCAAGAGCTCGGTGTGGCGCATCGTCTTGCCGATGCCTGGCGCGTAGGCTTCGAGCTGAGCCATGATTGCCTCCAGGAATTTCGCCTTGCCGGCGCCCCATCCCTCTTTCAGAGCATAGGGCGCGTATTGCACCACCGCCGACAGCACGCAGGCGCCGTCGGGCGCGAGTGATGGATCGGCGAGGCTGGGCAGCGTGATCTCCATCACCGGTTCGGGCGAGAACGCGCCGTATTTGGATGGATTGAAGGCGCGCTCGACATGATCGGGCGAGGGGGCGATAACCAGCCGCCCCCTGTGGCCGGCGGCATCGACACCTGTGAATTGCGGCGGCCTGTCGAGCGCCAGGTGAAGCTTGGCGACATCACCTTTCATGCGGATGTTGTTCACCTTGCGCACGAAGCCGGTGTCGAGTTCGCGTGGACCGACAAGGTCGAGCAAAGTCGTCGCCGGATTTGTCGCGGAGACGATCGTCCTGGCGCGCAGCACCTCGCCATTGTCCAATGCGATACCGACGGCACGGCCTTTCTCGACAATGATCCTTGCGACAGGCGCCGATGTGCGGACGTTCACGCCGGCCTTTTCGGCCGAGGCGCGGATGGCGGCGATCACCGCGCCCATGCCGCCCTTCGGCACTATCTGCGCGCCGGCCGCACCGCCGACCTCGCCGGCCAGCCGGTAATAGAGGCCGAGCAGCGAGGTGGGCGAGCGCGGACCGAGATGGCTGCCGAGCGTCGTATCGAAGGCAAGCAGCCCTTTCAGCCTGTTGTCGGCAAGCTGCTCGTCGAGCAGGTCGGCGACGTTCATCAAAAGCACACGCAGGAAATCGCGCATGTCTTCCTTGCCGAGCCTTTTCAGCGCCAGTGCGGCCTGGCCGAGCGCCGCTGTCTCCAGCAGCGACATGCCGGCCAGCTCGGGCGGACGACGCGAGAGGAAGGGTTCCAGGATGCCGGCGTAGCGCAGCAGCTGCGCGCGCAACTGCTTCCACGCGGATTGCTCCGACGAACTTGCACCGGTCAGCATTTCGCCATAGGCGCCGTGCAGGACCAGCGAGGGGCCGTCCATCGACAGCGCAACCGACGGCGCGAAGTCGTCTGGGGTAATCCGCAAGCCATGCTTCTCCAGCTCCAGCGTCTTCACCACGTCGGGGTGCAGCCTGTTCAGCAGATGGGCGATCGACGAGACGTGAAAACCCGGCGCGAATTCCTCCGTGCGCGCGGCGCCGCCGACTTCTTTTCCGGCCTCCAGCACCAGCACCTTGCGGCTGGCCTTCGCCAGCGTGGCAGCAGTGACGAGGCCATTATGGCCGCCGCCGATGACGATGGCATCATATGACGTCATGGGCCGGGCTCATATGTGAGATCGATTTGGCGAGATCGCGCAGGATCTCGGCCGCGGCATTGCGTCCGGGCGCGCCCATGACGCCGCCGCCGGGATGGGTCGAGGAGCCGCACATGTAAAGCCCGCCGACCGGTGAGCGGTATTGCGCGTAGCCCGGCACCGGGCGGTTGAACAGAAGCTGGTCGAAGGTCAGTTCGCCCTGGAAGATGTTGCCTTCGGTGAGCCCGACCTCGGCCTCGATTTCGCGCGGCGTGCGCACCTCCATGTGGACGATGCGGTCGCGAAAGCCGGGCGAGTAGTCGGCAATCTGCGCGATCACGCTTTCGGCGAATCCGTCGCGATCGGCGTCGGACCATTCATGGCCGTTTACCTTGGGCGGCGCGTATTGCACGAAGCAGCTCATGAAGTGTTTTCCCGGCGGCGCCATCGTCGGGTCGAGCGTCGTCGGGATGACCATGTCGAGGAAAGGATCGGCCGACCAGCGCCCGGCCTTCCAGTCGTCATAGGCGCGCTCCATGCGCTCCATCGAATCGGTGAAATGCATGTCGCCGCGATAAACCGGCGAATCCTTCGGCAGAGCGGGGAATTCGGGCATCGAGTCCAGCGCGATGTTGACCTTGCCGGACGAGCCTCGGATCTTGAAGTTCCTGACCCGGCGCAGGAAAATCTCGGGCAGTTCCTTTTCCTCGACCAGCTTCAGGAAGGTTCGCTTCACGTCGGCGTTGGAGACGACGAGCTTGCCACGGATCTCCTCACCGCCGGCCAGCACCACACCCTTGGCCTTGCCGCGGCTCACCAGAACATGGTCGACCTCGGCGCCGGTGCGAATGGTTCCACCCGACGCCTTGAAGGACGCCGCCAGCGCTTTGGTCACCGCGCCCATGCCGCCGCGCGCATAACCCCAGGCGCCGACCGAGCCGTCAACCTCGCCCATATAGTGGTGCAGCAGCACATAAGCCGTGCCGGGCGACATCGGCCCGAGCGCCGTGCCGATGATGCCGGACAAAGCGAAATTGGCCTTGATGACATCGGTCTCGAAATATTCATCGAGGAAGTCTGAGATCGACATGGTCCAGAAGCGCAGCGTCAGCGCCATTTCCTCCGCCGACAGGCCCGCGAATTTCTTGCCCAGATAAAGGAGCTCGCCCAGATCCCGCGGCCGCAGACTGGTCGGGTCGGGCGCGGTGCGCATCAACAGCGGCTGGATGAAACGGCACTGGCGCGTCACGTCGCGCGCATAACGGTCGTAGGCTTCGGCATCGCGTTTCGAGAAGCGCGCAAATTCGCGCCGGTGTGCATCATGGTCCCGGTAATTGGCGAGATAATCGCCATCCCTGGTGAACACCGCGCCGCCCTCATAGGAGATAACCTGCAGGCCGAAGCGCGGCAGTTCGAGGTCGCGCATGATTTCAGGGCGAAACAGCGAACAGACATAGGAACAGTTGGAATAGAGGAAGCCCGACGTCAATTCCCGGCTGGTGGCGGCGCCGCCGACCCAGGGATTCTTCTCCACCACCAGCACGTCGAGCCCGGCGCGCTGGAGATAGCAGGCGTTGACCAGTCCGTTGTGTCCGCCGCCGATGACGATCGCATCCCAAGCTTTCATTTTGGCCCAGTCTTTCCATGCGATCCGCTGTTCATTTTGGCGTAATCCGTCCCCTCAATGCGCGAAATTTGGCACGGTAGTCGTCGTTTTGTCCAGCCGTATTGAATGAATGTTCAACAAATGATGTTGCGTTTTCCCAGACCTGGGCTAGGCTTTGCAGGCGTTCGAGACGGACATTCGTCGATTGGGGATCGAGGGTTGATGATCGAAACGGCCGAGGCCGAGCCGGAGTACGACGGAGCCGCCATCCGCTTCCTCGAGGCGCTGTGGGGCGACGGCTACCTGTCGCCGGGCGGGCCCGACGAAGTCGACCGCGTGCTCGAGGGACTTTCGCTCGCAGGCAAGACCGTGCTCGACATCGGCTGCGGGTCCGGAGGCATCACGCTGCATCTGGTCGAACGGCATGGCGCCGCGCACGTCACCGGCTTCGATGTCGAGCGGCCAGTGATCGAAACGGCCAGGCGCCGGGCAGCCTCCCGCGGGCTTGCCGACCGCGCCAGCTTCATTCAGGCGCCGCCTGGGCGGTTGCCTTTCGAGGATCAGTCGTTCGACGTCGTCTTCTCCAAGGATGCGCTGCTGCATGTCGCCGACAAGGATGCGCTGTTTGCGGAGATATTCCGCGTGCTCAAGGCCGGCGGCGCCTTTGCGGCATCAAACTGGATGATCTCGCATGACGGCGAACCATCACCGGAGATGAAGGCCTATGTCGCCGCCGAAGGGCTGTCCTTCGCGATGGCCTCGCCGGCGCGTTACTCACAGGCGATGCGCCAGGCGGGCTTTGCCGAGATCGCGGTTCGCGACCGCAATCCCTGGTACCGCGAGGTGGCGCGGGGCGAACTGGAAAGGCTGAAGGGGCCGCTCTATCCGACGGTCGCGGCGGCAGTGGGCGCCGCCTATGTCGACAAGAACATACGAACCTGGGAGGCCATGCAGAAGGTGCTTGACAGTGGCGAGCACCGTCCCACTCATCTTCGCGGGCAAAAACCGAAGATGGTCGGCTAGCCGGCGATGTGGAGCATGACCGCACCCATGAAAATTGCAGCACGCCAAGAGCAGTCCGCCGAGGCATCGAGCGAACCCGAGAAACGCGGGCGCAAGGCCTCCAAGGAGGTCAGGCAGCTTCAGCTGATCGAGGCGACGATCGATTCGCTGGCCAAGCGCGGCTATTCGGAGACGACGATGGCCGACGTCGCCGATGGCGCGGGCCTGTCGCGCGGCATCGTCAATTTCCATTTCGAGAGCAAGGAAAAACTGCTGATCGCGACCTTGCAGCATATGTATGACGAGTACTCGGCGCATTGGCGCAATGCCTTGGAGAAAGCGGGGAACGACCCCGCCGACCAGTTGCGGACCCTGGTCGCGGCCGATTTCGACCGTTCGATCTGCAACAAGCGCAAGCTGGCGGCCTGGTGCGCCTTCTGGGGCGAGGCCAAGTCGCGGCCGACCTACCAGGCGCTGAGCAGCGCCCGCGATGCCGTCTACCAGAACATCTTCATCGAGCTTTGCGCGACGCTCAAGCAAAGCGGCGGATATGACTACGAGCCGCAGGTCATGGCGCTGGCGCTCAGCGCGATGCTGGAGGGGCTGTGGCTGCGCTTGATGATGGGCACCGAAGACACCACCCGCGAGAGCGCCTTGCAGGCAGCCAACGAATTCCTGT
Organism: Mesorhizobium sp. B2-6-4; assembly: GCF_006441495.1. Taxonomy (NCBI): domain Bacteria; kingdom Pseudomonadati; phylum Pseudomonadota; class Alphaproteobacteria; order Hyphomicrobiales; family Phyllobacteriaceae; genus Mesorhizobium; species Mesorhizobium sp. B2-6-4. The sequence goes on along the minus strand of NZ_VFUE01000035.1, from coordinate 26,840 downwards.
CGGCCGCATTCCCCAAACATTACCAGGGAGCAGCCGCCACCCGTCGCAAGGCATGAAGCAATCGATAAAATAAAAGAGGATGGAACAGCAATGAAGACATCAATCCAGCGGCTGACATTGGCCCGACGCCTGATATTGACCCTGGCATTGACCGGCGTGCTGGCGGCCTCGGCCGCAGCCCTGGCGGTTGCCGCCGACAAGGACCTGGTGGTGTTCGACTGGTCCGGCTATGAGGATCCGAGCTTCCATCCGAAATATGTCGAGAAGAACGGCGATTCGCCGACCTTCGCCTTCTTTGGCGACGAGGACGAGGCGTTCGAAAAGGTGCGCTCGGGTTTCAAGGCCGATCTCGGCCATCCCTGCTCGCAGAGCGTGGTGAAATGGCGCGAGGCCGGCCTGCTGCGGCCGCTCGACACATCGAAGATCACAGGCTGGAAAGATCTCAATCCCGGAATCATGGCGATGAAGGATCTCGCCACGACCGCGGACGGCAAGGCCTGGTTCATGCCCTGGGACTGGGGCAACACCCAACTCACCTATAATTCCGAAAAGGTCGACGCCAAGGACGTGCAGTCGCTGAAGGCGTTCGCGGATCCGAAGTTCAAGGGCCGGGTGTCGATCGGCGACAATGTCGACGACGCCTATGCGCTGGCGAGCCTCGCCATCGGCGTCAAGGACTGGACCAAGATGACCGACGACCAGTTCAAACAGGCGTCGGATTTCCTGCGCCAGGTGCACAAGAACGTGCGCTCCTACTGGACCGACACAACAGACGTGGTGCAGCTTTTGAGCGGCGGCGAGGTCGATCTTGCCTGGGCATGGAACGACGCCACCGTGCAATCGGTCGCCGCCGGCGTGCCGATCAAAGCCAAGAAGGACACGGACGAAGGCATTTCGACCTGGGTCTGCGGCTATGTGCTGTTCAAGGATGCGCCCGGCAATGTCGACAAGGCATATGATTATCTGAACGCCGTCAACGATCCCGAAACCGCCAAGGTGCTGGTCAAGGACTGGGGCTATGGCCAGGCCAACGCCAAGGGCATGGCCGGCGTCGATCAGGCCGTGCTGAAGGAAAAAGGCTATGACGATGTGCAGAAATTCGTCGATAAGACGCTGTTCCAGTCGCCGGTGCCGTCGCAGCTCAAGCTCAAGATGATCGCCGAATTCGAGAAGATCAAAGCCGGATATTGAGCCGGTTCGGCCGCCCGCCCGCCTGCGGAGATGGTGGGTGGGCTCGCCAAGAGAGGCGAATTCTCATAACCTCGCGGCAGCCTTTCGCGACGGGGGAATTCGCACCATGAAGCCAGTGCTACGCCGCCTTGCCCTTGCCGCCGCCTGCGTGATCGGCGCCGGCGCCGTCTATGCCTGGGCGGAAGGTGGCGGCGACCTCGTCGTGTTCGACTGGTCCGGCTATGAGGACCCGCTGCTGCACCCCGCCTATGCCGCCAAATACGGCGCCGAGCCGACCTTCGCCTTCTTCGGCGACGAGGACGAGGCCTTCGAGAAGATGCGGGCCGGCTTCAAGGCCGACATCGCGCATCCCTGTTCGCAAAGCGTGGTCAAGTGGCGCGAGGCGGGCTTGCTGCAGCCGCTCGACACGTCGAGGATAGCAGACTGGAAAGACCTCAATCCCGGCATCATGGCGATGAAGGATCTCGCCACCACCGACGACGGCAAAGCGTGGTTCATGCCATTCGACTGGGGCAACACCTCGCTTCTCTACCGCACCGACAAGGTGACGCCGGAGCAGGCGCAATCGCTCAGGATCTTCGCCGACCCGAAGTTCAAGGGCCGCGTCACCATCGGCGACAATGTCGACGACGCCTATGCGCTGGCGAGCCTGGTCATCGGGCTGAAAGACTGGACCAGGATGACCGATGCTCAGTTCCAGGAGGCGTCCGCCTTCCTTCGCGACGTGCACAAGAACATCCGTTTCTATTGGACCGACGACACCGATCTCAACCAGGCCTTCATCGGCAATGAGGTCGATCTCGTCTGGGGCTGGAACGAGACCTATGTGACGCTGAAGGGGCAAGGCCTGCCGATCGCCATGAACCGCGACAGCAAGGAAGGCATCTCGACCTGGGTGTGCGGCTATGTGCTGATGAAGGACGCGCCGGGCAAGCTCGACCAGGCCTATGATTTCCTCAGCGCGGTCAATGCGCCGGGGGTGTCGGACTATATGGTCAAGACCTTCGGCTACGGCCATGGCAACGGTGCCGGCATGGCCGCGGTCGATCACCAGGTGCTGGCCGACCGCGGCTTCGACAATCTCGACAAATTCCTCGACAAGACGCTGTTCCAGCAGCCGGTGCCGCCGGCACTGAAGCAGCGCATGGTCGCCGAGTTCGAGAAGATCAAGGCCGGCTATTGAACAGCGGATCCGCAAGAGCCGATGTCGTCATCATCGGCGCCGGCTTCACCGGGCTGTCGGCCGCGCTCGAGCTGAAAAAGGCCGGCGTCGATTTCGTGCTGCTCGAAGCGCGCGACCGTGTCGGCGGGCGCGTCGAGTCGATGGAGATCGGTTCCGGCGAGCGCATCGACAGTGGCGGGCAGTTCCTGTGCGAGGACATGCCGGAGCTGATGGCGCTTGTCGACGCGCGCGGCAAGACGCTTGTCGAAACCCATGTCGACGGCGCGTTTATCGCCCAGCCGCCAATCTCCGCCGCCGAGGCGAAGCGAACCTATTCTGGTTCGATGGCGATCCGCGATCGGATGAACGCGATCGCGCCGGACGATCCCTCGATTGCCGGGCTGACCGTTGCCGCCTGGCTCGACCGGCAAGACGATGCCGATGCCGCCAAGGCAGCCTTCCGCTCGATGATCGAAGGCCTGTGGTGCCTGACGCTGGAGAAACTGCCGCTCTGGCACCTGATCGACAACGATCGGCGCATCACCAATGAGGTGCCGGAGCTCCAGTACTTCCTGCGCGAGACGATGCAGTCGGTGGCCGAGGACCTGGCCAGCGATCTCGGCGACCGGCTGTGGCTCAACGCGGCCGTTTCATGCATCGAGCATGGACCGCAAGCCGTTCGCATCGTCTCGGCGGCGGGTGTCATTGAAGCGCGGGCGGCACTTGTCGCGGTGCCGCCGGTCATGGCGGCGAAACTGGGCTTCGCACCCGCCCTGCCCGAATCCCTGGCGAAGGCGCTCGGCGTTTGGGAAAGCGGCGCCGTGATCAAGGTGCTAGTGCGCTACCCCGCTGCCTTCTGGCGCCGCCGCGGCTTGAGCGGCATGGTGATGTGGCGCGACCCGCCGGGGCTGTTCGCTTGCGATGCCAGTCCGGATGAAGGCCACGCGGCGCTGGTCGTCTTCGTCGGCGGCCCGCTCGCCTTGCGCTGGGGTGAGCTTGGCGAGACGGCACTGCGCGCCGAAGTGACCGGGAAACTGGTGGAAGCCCTCGGTCCCGACGCGGCCGAAATCGCGGGTTTCAGCCAGCGCGACTGGACGCATGACCGCTGGAGCGGCGGCGGCTACAGCGACCTCATCGTCGACGTCGCGGCGACCGATGCCGAACCTGTGCTCCTGGCCGGCGCGCCGCCTGTTCATTTCGCATCGTCGGAGCTGTCGCCGTCATTTCCCGGCTATGTCGAAGGGGCGATCGTTGCCGGTCGCATAGCGGCGCGAAAGATCATCGCGGACCGTCAATCCGCCACCGCCACCAGGGCTTCGGGATCGTAGGCGAGGCGAATCGAAGTGCCGACCGGAATATCGTCGGCGCCGAAATCGTTGGTCTCGGTTACCGACAGCGGCTTTTCCAGGCCGGGGATCTCGACGATCAAATGGGTGATCTCGCCAAAATAGTGGCGTTCGACCACCTTTCCGGCAACCTCGAACTTGGCCGTCGCATTGTCCCACAGGACGCGCAGGCGCTCCGGGCGGATGCCGAGCGTGGCGCCGCCGCCATTGCGCACGAAGGCCTTCGGCTTGTCGGTCTTCACACGGCCGAAGCCCAGCGTGTCGACGACCAGCGAGGCGCCGTTCTCCTCGACGATCTCGGCCTTGACGAAATTCATGCCGCCGAGGAAGTCGGCGACCTGGCGGTTGACCGGCCGCTGGTAGATCTCCTTGGGCGAGGCGACCTGCGCGATCCTGCCGCCGAACATCACGGCGATGCGGTCGGACATGGCCAGCGCCTCATACTGGTCGTGGGTGACCAGCACAAAGGTGATGCCGACAGCCTGCTGCAGGCGGCGCAGTTCGACCTGCATCTGCTCGCGCAGCTTCTTGTCGAGCGCCGACAGCGGCTCGTCGAGCAGCAGCACCTTGGGCCGCATCACCAGCGCGCGGGCGAGCGCGACGCGTTGCCGCTGGCCGCCGGACAGTTCGGTGGCGAGCCGCTTGCCGAGACCGGTTAGCGACACCTGCGCCAAGGCCTCCTCGACGCGGCGCTTCTCCTCGCCGCCCTGCAATTTCAGCCGCTTCAGGCCATAGGCGACGTTCTGCTCGACATTGAGATGCGGGAAGATCGCATAGCTCTGGAACACCATGTTGGTCGGTCGGCGATTGGGCGCAATGCCTTCCATCGGCTGGCCGCCGACCGAAATCGAACCGCTCGTCGGGTTGTCGAAGCCGGCGATCATGCGCAACAGCGTGGTCTTGCCGCAGCCGGACGGGCCGAGCAGCGAGAAGAATTCGCCCTCGCGAATGGTCAAGGACGCATCGTCGAGCGCCTTGAAGGCGCCGTAGCTGCGGGTGACGCCGTTGATCTCGATCATCGTCCGTTCGGACAGGGTTCGTGCGGATGGGGCCTGCTCAGGCATAAAGCCCTCCCTCGTTCTGGGTGCGTCTGGCGGCGCGGCGGCGCAGGATTTCGGCGACGGTCATCAGCAGGAAGGAGGCGACCAGCAGCAGCGTGCCGAGCGCGAGCACGCCCGGCAGTTTCGCCGCGAAGCGCAACTGGCCCCAGATATAGATCGGCAGCGTCGCCTCGGTACCGGTCAGGAAGAAGGCGATGATGAACTCGTCCAGCGAAATGGTGAAGCAGACCAGCAGGCTGGAGATGATTGCCGGCGCCACCATCGGCAGCGTCACCCGCCGGAAGGTGCCGAAGGCGCTCTCGCCGAGGTCGGCCGAGGCCTCCTCGAGGCTGCGATCGAAACCCTCGAAGCCGGAGGTCAGCACCGTCATCGAATAGGGGATGCAGACCAGGACATGGCCGAGCACGACGGTAAACAGAGAGAGGCTCAAGCCGAGCTGCAGCATCACCAGCAGCATCGAGATGGCGACGATGACTTCCGGCAGCACGAGCGGCGCCATGATCAGACCGTTGATGGCCCGCCGGCCGGGATAGCGGTAGCGGGTGATCGAGCGGGCAGCGAGGATGCCGAGAACCGTCGAAAGGACGGACGCCGAGACGCCGACGATCAGGCTGTTCCAGGTGGCGTCGAGCAGCGCCGGCGTGTTGGGCAGGTCCTCGTACCATTTGAGGGTGTAGCCGGTCAGCGGGAATTTCGGTGTGGCCGCAGTGTTGATCGAAAAGATCGGCAGGAAGATCACGGGCAGATAAAGGAAGCCGACATAGAGGAAGGCGTAGGCCGACAGCCAGCCGCCCGGCAGCAGACGTCGCGCCGCGCTCATCGCGCAAGCCTCTGGGCGGCACGGATGACCAGCACCGTGGCGCCGGCCATCAACGTCACGACCAGCATGGTGGTGACGGAAAGGGCGGCGCCCAGCGGCCAGTTCGAGGCCTTGCCGAACTGCGCCTGGATGGCGTTGGCGATCATGACGCCGTCCTTGCCGCCGACGAGTTTGGGGGTGACATAGTCGCCGACCGTCGGGATCATCACGATCAGCGCCGCCGAGATGATGCCTGGCGCCGACAGCGGCAAAGTCACGCGAAGGAACGAACGAAAGGGACCATCGCCGAGATCCGTAGCCGCCTCCACCAGGGTCCGGTCGATCTTCTCCAGCGAGACGAAGATCGGCAGGATGGCGAAGGCCGCCCAGGCGTGGGTCAGCGTGATGATGACGGCGCTCGAATTGTAGAGCAGCGCCGTCGAGGGCTCGTTGATGATGCCGAGGCCGATCAGCCCGGAGTTCAAGACGCCGTTATAGCCGAGAATGACCTTCCACGACATCACGCGCAGGAGATAGCTGGTCCAGAACGGGATGGTGATGAGGAACAGCCACAGGCTCTTGTGGCGGCCGCCGTGGAAGGAAATGAAATAGGCGATCGGATAAGCCAGGACGACGGTGAAGAAGCTGACCGTCAGCGAGATATACAGCGAGCGCCACAACAGATCGCGATAGATCGGCTCGGTCAGGGCGACGCGGTAGTTTTCCAGCGTGAAGGTGCGGTCGATGGTCAGATAGTTCTGCGTCCAGAAGGAGTGGGCGATGACCACCAGGATCGGCAGGACCAGGAGGATGAGCGCGTAGAGAAAGGTCGGGCTGATCAGGGCAAAGCCCTGCACGGGTTCGGATTGCAGAAGGGCATTTCGTCTGGCCCGCGTCATGCGCAACGGGGGCGACCCTTCCACCGCCGCCGTCATTGCCAGACTCCGGGGGGCAGGGCTCCGGCTGTGATCTCGGTTGCTGGCCTGGAGCGTCCCGCCATGCGGTATCCCGTTGGACTGGCGCCGGCTGTTTGTTCCCAATTTTGTTTTGGAGCGCGATCGAACGCAAAACCGGTGACCAGTTTTGCTGATCGCGCTCCGAGCTTGCCGGCTTTCTTTCATCATGCCCGCATCCGCGGATTGAAATCAAGCGCTATTTCTGAGATATTGATTGAACGGACATTCAACATTGTGGGGATTATGCCGGAAATTTCCAGCATTGCCGGCCAAATTTCGAAATCCTGAATTCGACAAGTGATGTGGAGATGACGATGGCGGCTGCGAGGGACCTGAAGGCGAGCGAAATGGCCGGAGCCGGAGCTGCCGATGCCGTCGAGTTGGCCAGGCGCCATCTCGTCCAGCCTTGGCCGTATGCCGGTTCGGTCGGCGCGGAAGCGCGCGCGCTGATCGGCGAAGGCGACGGCATCTACATCACCGACGGCACCGGCAAGCGGTTGATCGACGGGCCGGCCGGCATGTGGTGCGTCAATGTCGGCCATCGGCGCGAGGAGCTCGCCAGGGTGATGTACGACCAGGCGATGGCACTGTCCTACAATACGCCCTGGTACACGATGAACGCGCCGTCGGCGGAACTTGCCGGTCGCATAGCAGGTCATGCGCCTGGCGATCTCAGCCACGTCTTCTACACCACAGGCGGCTCCTCGGCGGTGGAGACGGCGCTGCGCTTCATGCAGTTCTACAACAATGTGCGGGGCCGGCCGGAGAAGAAGCTGATCCTGTCGCGCGGCGGCGCCTATCACGGCTCGACCTATCTGTCGGCCTCGCTCAATGGCCGCCCGCGTGACCGCGACTGGATGGACGGCGCCGACGAGCTGGTGATCAAGCTGTCCTCGCCCGATCCGTTCCGTCGTCCGCAGGGCATGAGCATGGCTGATTTCACCGACTTCCTCGTCGACCAGTTCCGCGACACCGTCGCGCGAGTCGGTGCTGACCGGATCGGCGCTTTCGTCGGCGAGCCGGTGCAGGCCTCCGGCGGCGTTATCGTGCCGCCGGACGGCTACCTCAAGCGCATCCGCGAGATCTGCCGCGACAACGACATCCTCTATGTCTCCGACGAGGTGGTGACGGGCTTTGGACGGCTGGGCCATGTCTTCGCCTCCGGCGATGTGTTCGGCATCGATCCCGACATGATCACCTTCGCCAAGGGTGTGACGTCAGGCTATTTCCCGCTCGGCGGCGTCATCATATCGGAACGGCTGCTGGAGGAACTGCGCCGGTCGAACCATCCCGACGCGATGTTCGGCCATGGCCTGACCTACACCTCCCATCCGGTCGGCTGCGCAGTGGCGCTCAGGAATCTCGACCTTCTGGAGCAGGGCGTACTTGCCCACACGCAAGCGGTCGCGCCCTACTTCCAGGCGCAGATGAAGACGCTGGAAGAATTGCCGTTGGTCGGCGAGGTGCGCGGGCTGGGATTGATGGGCTGCGTCGAATGTGTCGCCGACCGCGAAAGCAAGGACCCGCTGCAGCTCGACAAGGATGTCGGCAAACGCATCGACGCGCATTGCCACGAGCTCGGCCTGCTGGTGCGGCCGCTGATCAACATGTGCGTGATGTCGCCGCCGCTGGTCATCACGCGCGAGCAGATCGACGACATGGTCGGCATTTTGCGCGAGGGCATTTCGCGCACGATGGATGATCTCAGGAAAGAAGGGGTGTGGCGGGGATGACGTTCTTTCTTCGCCCCGCATAGGACGGGGAGAGGAGCGCTCTCACCGATGGTTTCGCCAGTTATCGGCGTCGCCTATCCACGCGACCGCAGCGCGTCGTTCAAGTTCCACATGTCGTTCTCCTCCGGCGCCGTTTCGAGCCCAAGCACGGGGATCTGCCTGCGCAGATGGTCGTGGTGGGTGCGCACTCCGTATTCTAGGTCGGAGAGGTAAAAACCCTCGAAGGCTTCCGACAGCATGGATTCGTTCGACCACACCGAAAGCTGGACATCCTCCGACATGGTGTCGCGGTCGATGCGGAAGGAGAGATAGCGGGCCGCAGCCTGCTCGCGGCTTTCGTCGCGATAGCGGTAAATGGCGCCGCGCAGCAGGGTCTCACCCGTCGACAGCGGGAACTCCTGATAGAACTGCACCGATTCCGGCATCACCGAGAGGACGGCATTGGGGAAGATGCCATAATAGACCCAGGCCTTCTTCAGATAGTCCGGCAGATGCGCCGGCTCCGGCGCGATCTTGACGTAGTTCCTTACGCTCCAGCGACGGCCGGCATGCGGGTTGTAGCTGGCGAAGGAGCGCGACACGCCGTTGACGAAGGGTTCGTCGAAATAGGTCGCGCCATAGAGGTCCTGCAGAGCCGGGTGCGCCATGGCGACGTGATAGCCCTCATTGTCGACGTCGCGCACCGACTTCCAGTTGACCGGAGTTTTCTGGGTCCAGATGCCCCAGGAAGGCACCATGTCGGCGGCCTTGTAGTGCGAGAATTCGGGCTCGATCGGCTTCATCAGCTCGGCGACGGAGGGCTGCGGGCCGCCAGCGCGGAAGCGAATGAAGATAAAGCCCATCCAGACCTCCAGATCGAGCGGCATCAGGCCGAACTCGGTCTTGTCGAGATCGGGAAAGGAACGCGGGCGGGCAGCGCCGCGCAACGTGCCATCGAGATTGTAGACCCAGCCGTGGAATGGGCACACAAGCGCGTTCTTGCAGTTGCCCTGGCTGTCGGCGACGACACGGCTGCCGCGATGGCGGCACATATTGTTGAAACCGCGCACGACGCCGTCTTTGCCGCGCACGATCAGAGCGCGTTCGCCGACGACGTCCATGGCCAGGTAGTCGCCTGCGTCAGGGATGTCGCTGACATGTCCGGCGATTTGCCAATGGTTGCGGAAAACGTGCTCCTTCTCGAGTTCGAGGAGGGCATCGGAATGGTAGCTCCAGCCAGGCAGTCCCCGCCGGTCCCAATCGTTGGGAATGGCCACGTCACGGAGATGCGGGTTCATAAAACGTCTCTTCTTTTTATTGAATATCCGTTCAATATAATCATATTTTTCATTGAAATGCAATGGCTTGTGGAGACAAGCATATTTTCGAAAGAAAATTGGCGCGCCGATTTCAATCCAATCCGATGCGACGGCTGGCCCCGAAAACCCCGGAGAATCCGGGCGTTAGCCCGGGTTTCAAAGCTTGGTTCCGGCAGGGTTTCGAAGCAAATCCTGCCACGGCGGAAGCCGAGGCAAAAGGCGTCGCCGCGCGTCTTGCCCGCTTGCCGATCCGCCGAGCCGAGATCGGCAAGCGGGCGCGTGATGCCCAGTTGGTGGGGTCTGCCGCGGGTGCCGTTTCAAGGCGGTTACAATATCAGATTCACGCCAGCTTTCCGCTGATACAGAGCGCGACTAAGTTCGTTTTATCAAAAAAAGAAAGTCAACGAAGGGGATGATGATGCATGCGAAAGTTCAGATTGCCAGCAATGACCGCCGGTCCCAGGCTCCGGAGCGCGTTGGCCGCCGCCCGAAGCTGGCGTTGCGCCAGCGCGCCAGCGACCACCCCATGGCGATGTTCATGGCGCTGGCTGCTTGCGCCTTCGCCGGCATGGCGTTCGCGCCGACGGTCGGCCCGGCCTTTGCTTCGCTCAATCCACCGGCCAACGTCGTCGGCGGCGCAATGACCACCACCAGAACCGCACGCCTGCCGATGCCGATGGTCGATTTTGCCTGCAGGGTCAGGCCTGGGGCGCCGAGAGCGTCGACTGCCTGCGGGCCATAGCCGAGCAGTCCGGAGCCCACAAAGCCCGTGCGGTCCGGATGATCGCCAATGCCGCGCCGCTGACCAATACGCCGAATATTTTCTGAGTTCGACTGAAACATGGTTCCGAAGCGGCTCCGCTTTGGAACGTGCCGCGGCGCTCCCCGAGCGCGTCCAGCGCTCCCTTCGGCTCCCGCCGCATGTCGGCCGGGGGCTTTTTTTACCGGTTGGTGCGGTCTATCCCTTCGAAACCACCTGGTCGGCAATGGCGGACAGGACGCTGCGCACATCCAGCGTGCTGAACGGTTTCTCCAGGATCTGCGGACGCTGCAGTAGCGGCAGCGCCTCGATTTCGGCCTTGGCGCCGATCAGGTCGCCAGTGACCAGCACGAAACGCCGCGCCAGTTCCGGTCTTTCGGCAAGCAACTCTCGATAGATGGTCATGCCGCTTGTTCCAGGCATGCGCAGGTCCGAAAAGACGATGTCGGGCGGCATGTGGCCAGCCAATATGGCTGTGGCCGTGTCCCAGAGGGGCGCGATCCGTGACTTGATGCCCATCAGTTCGAGTATGTCGGAGAGCGAACCGGCGACGTCGGGCTCGTCATCGATGATCAAGGCGTGGCGCAGCCCGCTCGATCGCGGCTGGCTCTCGCCGGCGATGGCGACGCCGGCTACAATGGCCGGCAGCTGGACGACGAAACGGGCGCCACTTGGCAGCACTTCCTCGAACCAGACATTGCCATTGTGCCGCTCGATGATCGATTTCGAGATCGACAGGCCGATGCCGGTTCCGACGCCGACCGGCTTGGTGGTGAAATAGGATTCGAAGATGCGGGACCGGATCGCTTCCGGTACGCCAGGCCCATTGTCCTCGACCGAGAAACCAGGATCGCCGCGCTCGCTGCGGAAGGTCCGCACCTTGATCAGCCGGTCGCCGCCTATGCCTGCCAGCGCATGCTGGCTGTTGATGAGGAAATTGGCGGCCACCTGGGTGACGTGATCGGCGTCGGCCATGGCCAGCAACGGGCCAGGCGCGAAATCGGTGTCGATGATGATGCCGCTCGAGCGCGCGCCGTAGGCGGTCACCTCGAGCGCCGCGCGGATCACCTGGTTAAGGTCCGTCTCGGCCCGCTCGGTCGGATGCAGCCGGACCATCGACAGGAAGCTCTTGACGATACGGCCGCAGCGCTCGGCGGCGGCGCGAACTTTCTCGGCGCGAACCTTGGTCTGCGGATCGGAGGCGAATTCGTGCAGCAGCGTCGACTGGGCGACAACCACGGCCAGCGGGTTGTTGAGTTCATGCGAGACACCCGCAAGCAGCGAACCCATCGCCGCCATCTTCTCGTTCTGGTGCAGCTTCTCGCGCTGGCGGTTGATCTCCTCCTCGGCGCGCAGCTTGTCGCGCAGGTCGCGGATGGAGCCGAAGATCAGGCGGCGGTCGGCGACTCGCATCTCGGTCGCCGTCAGTTCGATGGGGAAAATCTCGCCGGCGGCGTTCTGGGTCACCGTCTCGAGCCGCTGTCCGACCATTGGCGCGCCGCGGCCGGACATGTATTCGGCCCCCGACGCATAGCCCTTGCGGTAATAGATCGGCACGATGGTGTCGAGCAGGTCCTTGCCGAGGATATCGCTGCGCAGGAAGCCGAACATCTTCTCGGCGGCCGGATTGAATTCGACAATCGAGCCGGTCTCGTCGATGACGAGGATGGCATCGAGCGAGGCTTGCAGCATGGTGCGGCGGATGACCTCGCTGGCGTGGGCGTCGGAGGGCGAGCGTTCGATCGCGTCGCCGATGGCCAGCGCGATGATGTGCAGCGTCGCTTCTTCCTCGTCGGTCCATTCGCGCTCCTCGATGCAGTCATTGACCGCCAGCGTCCCCCATAGGTGGCCATGCGCGAACACGGACACCGACAGGAACGACTTAATGCTCTGTTTTTCGAAATCGGCTCTCAGGAAGCCGTCCAGGTCGCGCGTATGGCCGGCGAAAATCTTGCCCTGCCGTTCATCCTCCTGCAGCCGTTCCAGCAGCGGATCGGCGTTGATGATCGACTGCACGATCACAGTCGGGGAGGCCAACTCGCCACCGAGCACGGGATCGATCCAGTAGGCGGCCACCGACTGGGCAAATCCCTGGCCGGGCAGTTCGCGCAGGCGGAACAGGATGCCGCGCTGGCAGTCCATTGCGTGGCAAAGCGTTTCCAGTATGGCTTCCATCTCGCGCTGCCAGTCGCCGGCCTCGCGCAGCCGCCGCACCACGCGCACGGCCGCCATCGCCGCGCCTTGCCGGCCGTCTTGCATGTCCGTGCCTGCTGCTTCAGCGGTCATTTTCAGCCATTGTTGCGGTGCCAAGCGGATTTCATGCGCCGCGTCTCAAATCCTTGTTTTTATGCCTTGTCCCAAAACCAAGAGCGTTTTTGGGCGACAAGTATTGCGACGGATCCGTCCACAGACCAGCACAGGCGCGGGAGCAATCCCCCGCGCCCACTTAGTGGCCGTCGCCGGCCGGCAGCGAGAAGATATAGCCTTCGCCGCGCACCGTGCGCAGGAATTTCGGGCTGGCCGGATCCGTTTCTATCTTCTTGCGCAGGCGCATGATGCGAATGTCGACCGCGCGCGAGGATTCCGGATCTTCGGTGAGGCCGATCGCTTCGGAAATGGCAGCACGTGTCAGCAGCCGGTTGGCGCGGGTCAGGAAAACCTCCAGCACGTCGAACTCGCTCTTGGCCATGTCGATCACCGCGCCGTTGGCGCCGGTGACCAGCCTGCCGTCGAGATCAGCCTGGAAGGAGCCGAAAGCGACGGAGCGGCGGGGATCGCTCGCCTTTTGGCCGTGCATCGGCGCGTGCTGCGGAACCCGGCGCAGCACGCTGCGGACCCTGGCCAGCACCTCGCGCAGCTCGTAGGGTTTGACGATGTAGTCGTCGGCGCCGAGCTCAAGTCCGACGATGCGATCAAGCGCGGTGCCGGCGGCGGTGGCATAGATGATGCCGATCGGCAGTCTCGAGCGCAACCAGCGGCCGAGCGATAGCCCATCCTCACCCGGCATGGCGATGTCGAGGATGGCGAGGTGGAATGATTGCGTTTCGACCAGGCTGCGCGCGGCGGCCGCGGTTTCGGCGGTCGCCACGTCATAGCCGGCGGCGCCGAGATATTCGGCGACCGCCTCTCTTAGATCGGGCTCATCCTCGACAATTAAAATTCTTGCCCGCACGATGCGCTCGCTCCCACTTTCGGTGGAAAGTAGATTGGGTATAAACATGATGTCCAGCACTCATATCGGGTTGCCAGGAAATGGTTGGAAAACATGGTTGCACGCGCCGTTATCGGGCTTATCTGCGTCGCCGACGTGGTGGCGACCGAACTCGCCGATCACCTTGAGCGGCGAGGCCACGACGTGCGTCAGGCGCGCCAGCCCTGGGAAGCGGAATCCATGCTGGCGGGAAAGGGCGTCGACGTGGTCGTCGTCGGTGACAGCCTCAGCCAGGCGGAGGGACGTGATCTGCTCAGGCGTTATGGCAGCCAAGGCGGGGGCGGTGAAGGCGGACCGGATTTCATCCTGATCTGCCGGCCGTGCGACCTCGTCGACAAGGTGCTGGCGCTCGAGCTCGGTGCGGCCGACGTCATCGAAAGTCCGCTCAATGTCAGGGAACTCGCCGCCCGCGTCGGCGGCCTGCTGACGCGGCGGGGCAGGGCCGCCCAGGAACTGATCGTGTTGGAGAACGCGACAGTCGATTTGAGGTCGGCCATCGTCATGCACCGCTCGGGCACGGAGGAGCAGCTTTCGCCCGGCCAGGTGGCGCTGCTTCGGCTGTTCCTGGCCAGTCCCCGCAAGGTGCTGACGCGCGACGACATAATCGCGGCGGCGCCGGCTGAGAATGTCGACGCTTTCGACCGCTCGATCGATTCGCGCATCGTGCGGCTGCGCCGCAAGCTCGATACGGAAGCCATCATCACCATACGCGGCGCCGGCTACCGTTTCGATCCGCCGGCGCAATTCGCCGATTGACGGCCGGGCGCTCACGCAGTTCCTCTGGTTGAGCATCGGATTTCCAAACCGGTTTTCACCTCGGGCCCGATTGCCCTGTGCTCAGCGCACCACCAGTAGCGATGGCCCCGGCGGCATGTCGCTGCCTGCCGTGAACTCGCCTGCTTGCGCGCGCTCTTTCAAGAGCACGGTGGCGAGCCCGGCAAAGCCGAGCAGGCCCTGTGCGTAGAGCAGTGCCGAAAGCACAGAGGCTGCAAGTTTCGTTTTCATTGCGTCAATCCCCAGTAATTCATGTTGCGGCGGCTTGTTTTCCGAAGACCAACGCCCGTCTTGGGTGGGCGCGTGACGCCTCGGCATACTTCAGGAACTCCCGAAGTGCCCGCGCCGTCTACGGAGCCCCCCGTCACGGCGCGGGCCTTCGGTCCTCTCAGCAGCAAGTTGCCGGAGGGGCCGCGCAATGCCAGCAGCCGAAGGCCAACCCGCCAGTGGGCCTTGAGCCGGACGATGCGCAGGCTGGAACAATCCAGACCGTGGCACAAAACAGGACGGTATGCAGGGTTGAGATCTCACTCGAACTTATCGCCGCGAGGCTGGCCATGGAACCGTCGGCAACCGTGCCGGCGCCGCTAATGGCTGCTGCTGCGATGCTGATCCCGAGAAACCAGGACCGCATGTTCGTTTTCGTTCCCGTGGTCGTTGCCGTCTGCTTTCGTTACGTCAACTCTGCCGGCGGCCTGTATCCGCTTCATGCCGCCGAAAATGCGCTTTGTTGCAGATTCTGTTTCGAAATAGGGCTCCAACCTTTCAATTTTGACCAATCCGAACTTTCGTTTCGGGCTGGATACCTATGTGCCTACTCCTGTCCAGGGTGACAGCGTCAATGTTCGCCATTTGGAAACTTTGGCCCGTTAACCAGAGGAAACATATTCGAAACACAAACGAGCATTTCACGAAATCTCTCCGAAACATGATGCAGGGATAAGCCGCTCATCGAATTTGGGGCCGGCCAGACCGGCAGAGAGAGGGACATCATGCATACTGCTATTTCCGCCAAGCTCATCAACATCACCGCCGCCGCTGCCCTGACGGGTGCGGCGCTTCTGTTCGGCGCCAGCACGGGTACCGCGCATGCCGCCAACAAGATCGTCGCGCGCGTCTCGCTTTCGCAACAGGTGATGGAAGTCTCGGTCGACGGCCGCCCGGCCTTCGCCTGGAAGGTTTCCACCGGCGACAGGGCGCATGTGACGCCGACCGGCTCGTTTAAGCCGACGCGCATGCATGAAATGTGGTATTCGAAGAAGTACGACAACGCGCCGATGCCGCATTCGGTGTTCTTCAGCGGCGGCTATGCGGTGCACGCCACCTATGCCATCAAGCGGCTTGGCCGGCCGGCCTCGCATGGTTGCGTGCGGCTGCATCCCGACAATGCCGCCGATTTCTACCAGCTCGTCGAAACCTTCGGGCCGGCCAACACCAGCATCGTCATCGTCAAGTAGCTGGCTGGCAACGGATCGGCACAGCAGCCATATCCGTTCAGGGCTCCCGCCGGAACATTTTCCCGCGGTAAATCGAGCACAGCCAAAGAAAGAGGCCGGGACGTTTCGGCCTCTTTTCTTTGTTAGTTTTTGTTAGTTCGGCAATGCCGTTTCCATCAGCTCGGCAATGCCGGCATCAATTTGGGATCCGGCTTCTCGGCCAGCTGGGGCAAGTCCTTGCTGGCAATGAAGGTATAGAACATGGGCACGACGAAGAGCGTGAACATGGTGCCTACCAGGATGCCGGTGAAAATGACCAGGCCCATCGAATAGCGGGCCGCGGCGCCGGCGCCGCTGGACGTGATCAGCGGCACCACGCCAAGCGCCATCGCCGCCGTCGTCATCAGGATAGGCCGCAGCCGCACCTTGGCCGAAGCGATGATGGCGTCGCGCCGCCGCATACCGTGGATCTCGCGCTGCTGGTTGGCGAACTCGACCAGCAGGATGCCGTGCTTGGTGATCAGGCCGATCAGCGTGATCAGTCCGACCTGCGTGTAGATGTTGAGTGTGCCGAGGCCCAGATTGAGCGGCACGATGGCGCCGAAGATCGACAGCGGCACCGCCATCATGATGATCAGCGGATCACGGAAGCTTTCGAACTGCGCCGCCAGCACCAGATAGATGACGATGACGGCCGCCCCGAAGGCGATCAGGATCGTGTTGCCCTGTTCCTTCTCCTGCCTGGACTGGCCCGAATAGTCGATGAAGAAGGTGTCGGGCAGGCTCTCCCTGGCTATGTCCTCGAGGACTTTCAATCCATCGCCCGTGGTGACGCCGGGCAGCGGCAGCGCCGAGATCGTCGACGAATTCAGCTGGTTGAACTGCTCGATCGCGGCCGGCGACGCATTGGTCGAGATCTTCACCACCGCCGACAGCGGCACCATCTCGCCCGTTACGCTGCGCACGAAGTACTCGCCGAGTTTTTCGGGATTGTCGCGGAATTCTTTCGGCACCTGCGGGATGATGTCGTAGCTGTTGGAGTCGCGGTCGAACTGCGCCACTTCGGCGCCGCCGACCAGCAGCGTCAGCGTCCGGCCGATATCGGCGATCGGCAGGTTCAGCGCCGCGGCGCGGTCGCGATCGATGGTCACCGTCACCTGCGGCGCGTCATAGGCCATCGAATTCTGCACGACGATGAAGCGGCCGGAGGCCTGTGCCTTGTTCTTGATCTTCTCGGCCACGTCGTACACTTCCGAGGAGTCGCCGGTCGATCGCACCACCAGGGCGATGGGCAGGCCGCCGCCGGAGCCCGGCAGCGTCGGTGGCGCAAAGACGAAGGCCTGGACGCCCGCCACCTTGGCGAGACGGGCTGTGATGTCGGCCTGCAGCTCCTTCGAGTTGCGCTTGCGCTCCGCCCAGTCCTTGAAGGCGAAACCGACGAACGCACTGTTCGTCGTGCCGCCGAACGCGACGGCCGAGAACTGCGCCCGCGTTTCGGGAATATCCTTCACCAGACCGAGCATCTGGTTGACGTAAGTCTCGGTGTAATCGGATGTCGCATAACGCGGCGCCGTTACAAGCGAGAGCAGGAAGCCCTGGTCTTCTTCTGGCGCCAGTTCGGTTGAGGTCTTGGTGAACATGAAGCCGGTCACCCCGACAAGCGCCAGCACGATGATCAGCGTCAGCGGGCGATAGTTGAGCGACCCGGTGACGGCCCGCTCATAGACGTGCTCGACCCGCGCGAAAGTGCCGTCGACAATGCGCTGGAAACGGCCTGGCGTGCCGGACTTCAGCAGGCGCGCCGACATCATTGGCGTGATGGTGATGGCGATCACGCCCGACAGCACCACCGAGCCGGCGAGCGTGACGGCGAATTCGCGGAACAGCGCGCCGGTCAGGCCGCCGGTGAAGGCCAATGGCGCGAACACCGCGGCCAGCGTCATGGTCATGGCGACGATGGCGGTGGCGATCTCGCGCATGCCGTTGAAGGCCGCCTGCATCGGCGACATGTGGTCTTCTTCCATGTGGCGGTGGATATTCTCCACCACCACGATGGCGTCGTCGACGACGAGGCCGATCGCCAGAACCATGGCGAGCAGGGACAGAAGGTTGATCGAATAGCCCACCGCGAACAACAGGAAGCAGACGCCGATCAGCGACAGCGGGATGGTGACGATGGGCATCATCACCGAACGGAAAGAGCCAAGGAACAGAAGGATGACGACGACGACGATGGCAACGGCCTCGCCGATGGTCTTGAACACTTCGTCGATCGAGGCGCTGATCTGCCCGGTCGCGTCGTAGACGATCTCGATCGTCATGCCCTTCGGCAACGTCTCCTGGATTTGAGGCACCAGCCTGGTGAGCGCCGCCGCCGTGGTCAGAGGATTGGCAGCCGGGGTCGGGAAGATGGCGAGGAAGGTGCCTGGCTTGCCGTTGAAGGAAACCCTGGTGTCGGTGTTCTCGGCGCCCAGTTCGACGCGGGCGACATCGCGCAGCCGCACCACATTGCCGTCGGTCGAGCGCAGCGGCAGCTCGGCGAAGGCTTCCGGCGTCTGCAGCGTCGAGCGCACGGTGATCGAGGAGACGACATATTCGTTCTCGGTGTTGCCGGGCGCCGACAGGAAGTTGGAGTTGTTGATCGCCGTCAGCACTTCCGATGCCGTCACGCCGCGCGCGGCGAGCCTGACCGGATCGATCCAGACGCGCATCGAGTATTCCTGGGCACCGAAGATCTGCACGTCGGCGACGCCTTCGACCGTCGACATGCGGGGCCTGATGACGCGCTCGATATACTCGGTCAGCTGCTCCTTGGTCATGTTCGGGTTCTGCATCGAGATGTACATCATCGCGAACTGCTGGCCCGTGCCCTTGACGATGACGGGATCCTTGGAGGCGTCCGGCAAGGTGCCGCGCACGCCCTGGACCTTGGACAGCACTTCGGTCAGCGCGACGTCCGGGTTGGAGCCGAGCTTCATCTGCACAGTCACGGTGCTGGAGGACGGTCGGCTCGACGACGTGACGTAATCGATGTTCTCGGTCGAGGCGACGGCGCGCGCGATCGGAGCGGAAATGAAGCCCTGGATCAGGTCGGCGCTGGCGCCCGGATAGGCCGTCGTGATGGTGATCGCGGTTTCGTCAACCTTCGGATACTGGCGGATCGACAGGCTGAATATGCCCTGGAAACCCAGGAGCAGGATCATGCATGCAAGGACCGTGGAGAGGACGGGCCGGCGAATGAAGAGATCGGAAACGCTCATTGCTGGTCGGCCTGCTTGTTCGCCGATTTGGTTGGGTCGATGGTGTTGTCGACGTTGACGGACATGCCGTTGAAGAGGCGATTCTGACCTGCCGTGACAACCTCATCGCCCGCCTTGAGGCCCTCGACGATCTCGACCATGCCCTCGTTGCGGCGGCCGGGCTTGACGAATACCTGCGACAGGACCAGGGCAGGCTGCTCGCCCCCCGTGGCCGGCTTGGCCTGATCGGCGGCGGCCTTGTCCGCTGGTTTTGCCGCATCGGCGGCAGGCTTCGCGGCTTCGGCCGGTTTGGCATCGGCCGCGGGCTTGGCGTCCGCCGGCTTGTCGGTCGCCGCCGCGGCGGGGTTTGTCTCCGGCTTGGTCGGCTGCGCCTCGGCGGGCTTTGCCGGGTGCACCACGAATATGTAGTCGCCATAGAGGCTGGTGGTCAGCGCCGTCTGCGGCAGCGCCAGCACATTCTGCTCCTCGGGCAGTTCGACACGCACTTGCACGAACTGGCCGGGGGTCAGCTTGCCTTCGGGATTGGCGACTTCCGCCCGGATGTTCACCAGCCGGCTGGACGGGTCGATCTTGGGATCGATACCGCGAATGGTCCCGGCAAAAGGCATGTCGCCGCCGCTGAGGCCCAGCCGAACCGTCTGCCCGATCTTGAGCAGCGGCAGTTGCTGTTCGGGAACCGTGAAGTCGACCCGCATCGTGTCGAGATCCTGCAGCGTCACCACGGCGGTGCCGGGCGCCAGATATTGGCCTAGATCGATCTTCGGGATGCCGACGGTTCCAGCAAAGGGCGCCGTCAGCTGCTTCTGGTCGAGCACTGCCTGAAGCCTGTTGACCTGGGATGCCGAGGCGGACGCGGCCGCACGTGCGGTGTCCAAGGTCGAGTCCGAGCCGACACCGCGCTTGGTCAGTTCGAGTGCACGGGTCAGCGATGTCTGATCGAGCGCCGCCTGCGCCTTCTGTGCCGCGAGATCGGCACGCTCTACGGCGTCGTCGAGCTGCAGCAGCACCGCATTGGCCGCCACTTTCTCGTTGGCATGGAAGGGGATCTCCTTGACGATGCCGGCGGTCTCAACCGTCAGGTCGACACCGCGCACGGCGCGGACCGTGCCGATCGCCTCGATGCCCGGCGTCCAGTTCGACGGCTTGACGATAGTTGTCGACACGGTTGCCGCTGGCGGCTTCATCGTGGCGAAATACTGCTTGATGCCGTTGTCACGCAGGAAATTGAACCCGACGATGCCGCCGACCACGATGACGAGCACGGCCAACACAACAATGATGATAACGAAACGGAGTATGCGCTTGAACAAGGAAGTCCCCTCAGTCGAAATCCGGCGCGAAGCGCGGATATCGGGACACATATCGACTGCGGGCCCCGATTTCAAATGACCGCGGTCTTACTGTACCGTCTGGACGGTCTTGTCAATTGGGCCTAAGCTTGCGATGGGAGGCGCCATGAAAGCCCAACGAACGAACTCGCGCGAGAGGATTCTCGCTGCGGCGGCGGACGTCGCACGGGAATCCGGCCCCGGTAGCCTGTCCCTGGATGCCGTCGCCAGCCGCGCCGGCGTATCGAAGGGCGGACTGCTCTACAATTTCCCGACCAAGGCCAAATTGATGCAGGGCCTGGTCGAAGGCTATCTGCGCGAGTTCGAGCAGGCGCTGGAGACCGCCAGCAGCAACGACAATGGCGCAAATCCGCTCGCCGTCTACATCAGGCTTTCGGCCAAGGATTGCGAGGACAAGCAGCCATCGGCGTCGTGGATATTTTCGGCGATCGCCGAGGATCCGGACTTCATGTCGCCCATAAAGACGTTCAAGCGACAACTCTTCCAACGACTGAAGAGCGAGACGCCGGATCTCAAATCGCTGCTGGTCTGCTATCTCGCCATCGAGGGCCTGCGCAGCATGAATCTGTTCGACGCGGATGTGCTTTCCCCAGACGAGCGGCAATTGCTGGTGTCGTCGCTGCTGGAAATCGCCGGATCGCCCGATGTCGGTCCTGCCCGGGCCAAGCGACCCTGACGGACCATCAGGGCCATTTGACCTATGGCCAGGGCGCCGCGGCCGAACTCGTCGCCATGGTGACCATCGGCATGGCCGACAGGCTCGGCCTGCCGGTGTCGACGACCCATGTGCTGTCGTCCGGCATCGCCGGAACCATGGCCGCCAATGGCTCGGGCCTGCAATGGTCGACGGTGCGCAACCTGCTGCTGGCCTGGGTGCTGACGCTGCCGTGCTCGATCACGCTGGCCTTCGTGCTGTTCATCATCTTTCACCAGGTGTTCTGAGCCGGGGCAGGCACTTTCAGAAAAAAAGGCAGGCCGGTCGCCGGCGCTGCTTTTTTCTTTGCGCGAGGCTCTGTCATTATCATGCTGCGACGCACAATTATATCGTCATCTTCCCTCCCACTTCTCGCGAGATCGCCATGGCTTCCCTGTCTTCGAAAAACGCCCTCGTCACCGGCTCGACCAGCGGCATCGGCCTGGCTATCGCCCGCGCCTTCGCCGCCGAAGGCGCCAATCTCACCATCAACGGCCTGGGCGACGCCACGACCATCGAGCAGGAGCGCGCCGGCATCGAGAAGGATTTCGGTGTCAAATGCCGCTACTCCGACGCCAACATGATGGACGGCGCGGCGGTCAGCGCCATGGTGCATGAGGCGGAAGAGGCGTTCGGCAGCCTCGACATCCTGGTCAACAACGCCGGCATCCAGCATGTCGCGCCGATCGAGGAATTCCCGGACGACAAATGGGAAGCGATCATCCGCATCAACCTCGTGTCGGCCTTCTACGCGATAAAAGCGGCGCTGCCTGGCATGAAGAGCCGCAAATGGGGCCGCATCATCAACACGGCTTCGGCGCATGCGCTCGTCGCCTCGCCGTTCAAATCCGCCTATGTCTCGGCCAAGCACGGCATATCAGGCCTGACCAAAACGGTGGCGCTGGAAGTCGCGCAGGACGGCATCACCGTCAACGCGATCGCGCCCGGCTATGTCTGGACGCCGCTGGTCGAGAAGCAGATTCCCGACACCATGAAGGCGCGCGGCATGACCGAGGAACAGGTCAAGCGCGATGTGCTTCTGGCCGCACAGCCGACAAAGGAATTCGTCGCCGTCGAGGACCTTGCCGCCCTGGCGCTGTTCCTGTGCTCGGATTCAGCCAGGCAGATCACCGGCACGACCTTGCCGATGGACGGCGGCTGGACGGCACAGTAAAGCCCAGGCGAGGCGTTCTGTTCCCGGCTGATGCCGCAGGCGCCGGCAAGCGGTTGCAAGAGGCACCGGACCGGTCGGTCCTCCTGTTTATGCACCACCCGCCGTTCGGCATCCACATGCCGGTGCTCGACGAGGTCACGCTAACCGACGCCGATGCCCTTCAAGAGCTATTCCAACGCCATGGCAGTGTCCGTCACATCTTCGCCGGACGTGTCCACCGGCTGATCGCCGGCAAATGGCGCGGCATTCCGGTCAGCACCATCATCCATTTCCACGATTTTCCGGTTGGCTAGCACTTAAGCAGGGGGCGCCCCTTCTCTCGCCATCAAGCGCGCTCACGGTTGAAGTTTTTCCGGGCCCGAATGCGTCGAACCGTCGCGAGCGTTTGGTTGTCGGATTTGCCGGTTTTCCCACCTTGCTCGTGATGCTGGAAAGGGTACAAAAGTGCTACGAATCTGGACATTAGTCTTGACAGAAATACAGATGTTCAATACCCGTCAGGTGATTGAATAGCAGCATTACGGGAGGAATGAGCGGTATGGCTTCCAATGTTTCGTTGACGGGCCTTGCCCGTGATCTCGAGGTGCGGGCCAAGTCGGGCAAGCCAATCCGCATCGGCTTGATCGGTTCGGGCGAGATGGGAACCGACATCGTCACCCGCGTCGCCCATATGTCCGGCATCGAGATCGGCGCCATTTCCGAGCTGAACCTGCCCGCCGCCAGCAAGGCCGTGGATATCGCCTTCCAGGAAACCGGGCATGCGCGCGAAGTGTCGAACGCCTCGGCGATGACGGCCGCCATGGAGGCCGGCAAGGTGGCGGTCACCAACGACGCCAGCCTGGTCATCAACAATGACCTGATCGACGTCGTCATCGACGCCACCGGCGTTCCCGCCGTCGGCGCCGAGATCGGCTTGCGCGCCATGGAGCACGGCAAGCACCTGGTGATGATGAATGTCGAGGCCGACGTCACCATCGGCGCCTATCTCAAGAGCGAGGCCGACCGGCTCGGCGTCACCTATTCGCTGGGCGCCGGCGACGAGCCGTCTTCCTGCATGGAGCTTATCGAATTCGTCTCGGCGATGGGCCATCCGATCGTCGCCGCCGGCAAGGGCAAGAACAATCCGCTCAACATCGACGCCACGCCGCCCGACTATGAAGAGGAAGCCAAGCGCCGGCACATGAATGTGCGTATGCTGGTCGAGTTCGTCGACGGCTCCAAGACCATGGTCGAGATGGCGGCGATCGCCAACGCCACCGGGCTGGTGCCCGACAAGGCCGGCATGCATGGTCCGGCGGCGACGCTCGGCGAATTGTCCAAGGTGCTGGTGCCGCAGAAGGACGGCGGCGTGCTGTCGAAGGTCGGCGTCGTCGACTATTCGATCGGCAAGGGTGTCGCGCCCGGCGTGTTCGTCGTCGCCGACATGTCGCATCCGCGCATTTCGGAGCGCATGGAAGATTTGAAGATGGGCAAGGGCCCGTACTTCACCTTCCATCGGCCCTACCATCTGACCTCGCTCGAAGTGCCCCTGACCTGCGCCCGCGTCGTGCTCTACGGCAAGGCCGACATGGTGCCGCTGGCAAAGCCGGTGGCCGAAGTCGCAGCCGTGGCCAAGAAGGACATGAAGCCGGGCGAGAAGCTCGATGCGATCGGCGAATATTGCTACCGCGCCTGGATCATGACGGCGCCGGAAGCACATGCCGCCAGGGCCATTCCCTGCGGTCTGCTGCAAGGCGGTTCGGTGACGGCGCCGATCAAGAAGGGCGAGCTCATCACCTACGCCAATGCCGCCCCGGCTCCCGGCTCCAAGATCGCCGAACTGCGCGCGCGCCAGGACAAGCTCGTCTACGGAACCGTGGAGGTGTGATCATGGCCGCAGCCAGCAAAGCCGTCGCGGACAGCCGCGCCAACCTGCCCTTCGTCTATCGCCAGTACAGCGCCGAGCAGCTCAGACAGGTGCTCTACAAGATGTACCTCATCCGCCGCTTCGAAGAGGGCGCGGAGGAGAGCTACACGCGCGGCCTCATCCACGGCACCATGCATCTGTCGATCGGGCAGGAAGCCAGCGCCATGGGCATCTGCATGCCGCTCGGCGAGGATGACCAGATCACCTCGACGCATCGCGGCCACGGCCACTGCATCGCCAAGGGCGCCGAGGTCAAGCGCATGTTCGCCGAGTTCTTCGGCAAGACCACCGGCTACTGCAAGGGACGCGGCGGCTCGATGCACATCGCCGACGTGGCCAAGGGCAATCTGGGCGCCAATGGTATCGTCGGCGGCGGCATTCCGATCGCCGTCGGGGCGGCGCTCTCCTCCAAGATGATGAAGACCGGCAAGGTCGTGGTCTCCTTCTTCGGCGACGGCGCCAACAATGAGGGCGCTTTCCACGAGGCGCTGAACATGGCGGCGATCTGGAAGCTGCCGGTGATTTTCGTGTGCGAGAACAATGGCTACGGCATGTCGACGTCGACGGCCCGCTCGACCGCGGTCAAGAACATCGCCGAGCGCGCCGCCGCCTATTCGATGCCCGGCGTCATCGTCAACGGCAACATTTTTTCGGAGGTCGCCGAGGCGTCCTACAAGGCCGTCGAGCGCGCACGCGCGGGCGAGGGGCCGACGCTGATCGAGTCCAAGACCTACCGCCATCGCGGCCATTCCAAGAGCGACCGCAACCGCTATCGCACCAAGGAGGAGATCGAGGACTGGATGTCGAACCGCGATCCGATCACCCTGTTCGAAAGCGAGCTGCGCGACTTCGGGTTCATTGACGACAAGGGCATCGAGGCGATCCGCGAAGCGGTGGCCAAGGAAATCGCCGACGGCATCGAGTTCGCCAAGGCGAGCCCGTCGCCTGATGTCAGCGAGACCGGAAATTACGTGTATACGGAGCAGGCGTGATGGACGCGATGGTGCGTGAACTGAGCTACGCCCAGGCGATCCAGGAAGCCATGGCGATCGCCATGGACATGGACGAACGCGTCTTCCTGATGGGCGAGGACATCGGCGTCTATGGCGGCGCCTTCCAGGTGACCGGCGATCTGGTCGAGCGCTACGGCGCGGACCGGGTGATGGATACGCCGATCTCGGAACTGGGCGGCGCGGGTGTCGCGGTGGGTGCGGCCCTCACCGGGATGCGGCCGATCTTCGAGTTCCAGTTCTCCGACTTTGCCACGCTCGCCATGGAGCAGATCGTCAACCAGGCGGCCAAGATGCGCTTCATGCTGGGCGGTGAGGTTTCCGTTCCCGTGGTGATGCGCTTTCCCGCCGGTTCCGGCACCGGTGCCGCCGCGCAGCACAGCCAGAGCCTGGAGGCCTGGCTCGGCCATGTGCCGGGCCTAAAGGTCATCCAGCCGGCGACGCCGCACGATGCCAAGGGCATGCTTTTGGCTGCCGTCGCCGATCCCGATCCGGTGATGATCTTCGAGCACAAGCTGCTCTACAAGATGAAGGGCCCGGTTCCGGAAGGCTACTACACGGTGCCGATCGGCAAGGCCGATATCCGCCGCGAAGGGCGCGATCTCACCATCGTCGCCACCTCGATCATGGTGCAGAAGGCGCTCGACGCCGCGGCCGCGCTGGAAGCGGAAGGCATCGACGTCGAAGTCGTCGACCTCAGGACGATCCGGCCGATGGACAAGCAGACCGTCATCGACAGCGTCAAGAAGACGTCGCGGCTGATGTGCGTCTACGAAGCGGTCAAGACGCTGGGCATCGGCGCCGAGGTCAGCGCCATGATCGCCGAGAGCGAGGCGTTCGACTATCTCGACGCGCCGATCGTGCGGCTGGGCGGCGCGGAGACGCCGATCCCGTACAATCCGGAGCTGGAGAAGGCGACGGTGCCGCAGGTTCCCGGCATCATCACCGCCGCCCGCGACCTCGTGAGAGGGGTTCGCTGAGACATGCCGACCGAAGTCATTCTTCCCAAGGTCGACATGGACATGGCGACCGGACAGATCTCGCGCTGGTTCGCCGAGGAAGGCGCCCGGGTCAAGAAGGGCGACGTGCTGTTCGAGATCGAGACCGACAAGGCGGCGATGGAAATCGACGCGCCGGCCAGCGGCATCCTGCGCGATGTCTCCGGCAAGGAAGGCGTCGATATCCCCGTCGGCGCACCGGTCGCGTGGATCTATGCCGAGGGCGAGACTTATGCGCCAATCTCCCCCATCGAGGGGGAGATGTCGGCGAAGCCGACAGAGGGGGTTGCCTCAAAAGGCACCGCCATCGCGCTGAGCCCGGTCGAACCGACCCCACCCGACCGGCCTTTGGCCGGCCACCCTCCCCTCGAGGGGGAGGGGAAAACCCGCGCTACACCCTTGGCGCGTCGATTGGCTCGTGAAGCAGGACTGAATCTCTCCGGCATACCAGGCACAGGCCCACATGGCCGCGTCGTGAAGGCGGATATCGATGCGGTACTCTCATCCCCCCTCGAGGGGGAGGTGTCCGCGAAGCGGACGGAGGGGGTCGTCTCAGGAGGCACCGCTTTTGCGCCGAGCCCCGTCGAAGCAACCCCACCCGACCGGCCTGCGGCCGGCCACCCTCTCTTCAAGGGGGAGGGGGACGTGCTGCGCCTGTTCGAGGAAGGCTCCTACGATCTCGTCCCGCACGACAATATGCGCAAGACCATCGCGCGGCGGCT
>NZ_VFUE01000034.1:0-38210 GCF_006441495.1 Mesorhizobium sp. B2-6-4 | reverse complement strand
AGATCGAGCTGCCCGTCGACCATCCCGCGGCACAGAAGAGCCGGGTAGCGTTCCGCCCGGGCCGCTGGAAGCTGTTTCCGGCTGCTTGATATTAGACCGAGCACCACTCCAGCCAGTTCTCGATCTTGAGGTTGCGGATTCGCATGAACTCGCCCGTATTGGCCGTTACCAAAGTGATGCCCACAGCGCAGGCGTGCGCAGCAATAAAAAGGTCGTATGGTCAATGGGTTGGCCGGCGGCCTCCAGTTCTGCACGAAGGGCGACATACTCTGCATCCGCCGGCACATCGAGCGGCAAGGCCGGAATCTCAGCCAGCAATTGCTCGACTTTTTTGAGCAGCTTGGTTGATCCCTTCCTGGCACAGCCATATCGCAATTCCGAGGCCACCACGATACTTGTGCAAATGGCGTGGTCTCCCTCGCGCTCCACTGCATTGGCGGCTTTGCCAGCCGGATTTCGGATCATGTCACTGATGATGTTGGTGTCCAGCATGAACCGCATCAAAAAATGTCCTCGGATTCGACTGGCGCATCATTGATTTCGGGAAGATCGTCCTCGGGGCCGAGCGGCGGCTCGTTTGCCCATTGGGCGAGCAACGCGCCGAGCCCAGCTTTGCGGATCGGCTCAATGACAAGGCGGTCGCCTTCACGGCTGATCAGGACCTTCTCGCCGGGGAGCTCGAACTCGACAGGAATGCGCACCGCCTGGCTGCGGTTATTGCGAAACAGCTTCGCCTCCTTCGACGGCCGCGTTGTTGAATGGCGGTGTTGGGGCATGGTTGCCTCCTTTGTATATGCATATTGTACATGCATGCTGGCTCAGCAATGCAAGGGTAAGGAAGCGTTGGGAGGAACAGAATTCTAATGACAGCGCTCTTGACGACATTTTTTCTTACGGCGGCACCCGCGAAACCATTGCAGGTGCCTCGTCGGGCCAGTGGCGCAGGGCTATGGTCGGGCGATTAAGCACTACACGGAGCCTTATTTCATGAAGCGATTTCTCCTCGGCGTCGCCACCGTCGCCGGCCTGTTCCTCGCATCTTCCCAAGCCTGGTCTGCCGACAAGCTGCTCAACGCCTCCTATGACGTCGGCCGCGAACTGTTCGTCCAGGTCAACAAGGCATTCATCGAGAAGCACCCGGGCGTGAGCATCGACCAGTCGCATGCCGGCACCTCGGCTCAGGCACGCGCCATCGCCGAAGGGCTCGGCGCTGATGTCGTCACCTTCAACCAGGTCACCGACATCGACTTCCTGGTCAAGAAGGGCCTCGTCTCGGCCGACTGGCAGAAGGATTTTCCCGACAACGCCTCGCCCTTCTATTCGCTGCCGTCCTTCCTGGTGCGGGCGGGCAACCCCAAGCACATCAAGGATTGGAACGACCTGGTGCGCGACGACGTGCAGGTGATCTTCCCCAACCCGAAAACCTCGGGCAATGCGCGCTACACCTATCTGGCGGCGACCGCCTACGCCAAGGAGGTCTTCAAGGGCGACGACGCCAAGGTGAAGGAATTCATCACCAAGTTGTTCAACAACGTGCCGATCTTCGACACGGGCGGGCGCGCAGCCACCACCACTTTCGTGCAGCGCGAGATCGGTGACGTGCTGATCACGTTCGAATCCGAAACCCGCGGCATCCGCAAGGAGTATGGCGACGACAAATTCGAGCAGGTCACGCCTTCCGTCAGCCTGCTGGCAGAATTCCCGGTGGCGATCGTCGACAAGGTCGCCGACGAACATGGCACGCGTGATCTGGCCAAAAGCTATCTCGATTTCCTCTATACGCCCGAAGGGCAGGACATCGCCGCTGACAATGGCCTGCGCGCCCGCGACACGGCCCCGTCGCCGCCAAACACAAGGCCGACTTCCCGGACGTGCGCCTGCTGACGGTGGAAAACGTCTTCGGCGGCTGGGACAACATCCAGAAAGAGCATTTCGCCGCCGGCGGCCTGCTCGACCAGGCCTATGGCAGCCGATAAGGTTTTCGCGGCGCGATAGCACGTTACGATAAGCAAATCAGGAAAGCCGGCGCTTTGCCGGCTTTCGCCGTTTGCGGCAAAATATGGCAAATACGACGCCAGCCGCGCAAAAGGTTACGAAGAATCAACGCGTTTGCGCCTAACGTGCCGACAAATCGGCTTGTTCGCGAAACGGCAGCGCTCCACAAGCCCCGTCATCATTTGCACACAAACAGCCGCCAGATGCGGATTGTTGGGGCTTCATGGGTTGACTCGGGCATGCTGACTAAAAAAGGCAAATACGGCCTCAAGGCCCTCGTGCATCTGTCCGGCTTGCCGGCTGGCCAATTGGCCTTCGTCAACGACATCGCGGTCGCCAACAACATCCCGAAAAAATTCCTCGATGCCATTCTGGGCGAGCTGCGCAATGCCGGCTTCGTCCAGAGCCGCAAAGGCAAGGAAGGCGGCTATCGCCTCGCCCGCCCGGCCTCGGAGATCAAGATCGGCCATGTGGTGCGTGTGCTGGACGGGCCGCTGGCGCCGATCCCATGCGCCAGCCGCACGCAGTATCAGCGCTGCGAGGATTGCGACGAAGCGACGTGCCAGGTCCGGCACATGATGCTCGAGGTGCGCCAGGCAATCGCCGAGGTGCTGGACAACCGCAGCCTTGCCGCCATGCGCGATGCCGACAATGATGATTTTCCGGTCGAGTTGACGTCGCAGATCTAGATCCTGCGCATGCGCCGCACTTGCCGGCGTAAGTCGCATGCCGGTATGGCGCCGATCAAGGTTCAGAACCGCCGCGTCGTGCGCACCGCCTCGGCGACGAGGTCGGCG
The DNA here is from genome assembly GCF_006441495.1 of Mesorhizobium sp. B2-6-4. NCBI lineage: Bacteria > Pseudomonadati > Pseudomonadota > Alphaproteobacteria > Hyphomicrobiales > Phyllobacteriaceae > Mesorhizobium > Mesorhizobium sp. B2-6-4. The sequence continues at coordinate 35,418 of NZ_VFUE01000034.1, read as the reverse complement.
ATCGGGCGCGTCGCATCGAGCGCCAGCGCCCGCTCATCCGCCGCCGGTGGCTCGAGAATGGCGAATTGGCTGTCGACCAGGCTTGCCGGCATGAAATGGCCCTTGCGGCTGGCGACCCGCAGCCTCGCCATGGCCGGATCGATCTCCAGGTAAAGGAAGACGATGTCACGGCGGAAGCCGCGCAGTCGTTCACGATAGCTTCGCTTCAGCGCCGAGCAGGCGGCGACAACGCCCTGCCCTTTGCCGGCCGAGGCCGCGATGCGCTCGCCGATCGCATCGAGCCATCCCTCGCGCAAAGTGTCTGTCAGCGGCTCGCCTCTGGCCATGCGTGCGACGTTTTCCGATGGATGCAGCCGGTCGCCTTCGATGAAGACGGCGCCCAGTCTCTCCGCGAGCGCCATGCCGACGGCCGACTTGCCGCAGCCGGCGACGCCCATTGCCACGATGACCGGCGCCGGCCCGTTGGTGCCTGTCGGCGATTGAACTGTCCTTTCCGCCACGATGGTCTAGCGGCTTGCCGGCGCGCGGCCGTAGAGCAGCAGCATGGCGACGATGACGACGCCGTAGATGATCTGCCTACCCGCCTCCGGCATCTGCATGACCGACAGTATGGATTGCAGGAGCGTGATCAGGATGACGCCGGCGACAGTGCCGAGATAGGAGCCGCGCCCGCCAAGGATCGAGGTGCCGCCCAGCACGACGGCCGCGATCGACGGCAGGAGATAGGCGTCGCCCATCGACTGCGCCGCCTTGGAGGCGTAGCCGGCAAGCAGCACCCCGCCGAAGGCGGAGAGCCCGCCGGAGACGGCAAAGGCGATCATCACCACGCGCCTTGTGTCGATGCCGGAGAGGTAGGCGGCACGCTCGCGGTTGCCGATGCCGTAGACGGTGCGGCCAAAGCCGGTGCGGGTCAGAACGAACACCATCGCGGCGCCGATCAGCGCCCAGATGATGACCGCGTTGGGAACTCCCGGAATGGCAAAGCCGGTAGCCAGGTAGCGCATGGCGCCGGTGGCCGAATCCTGGGGAGAGAAGCCGCCGGTGTAAACCACCATCAGCCCTTGCGCGACGGCGTTGGTGGCGAGCGTGATGATCATGGAGGGAATGCGCAAATAGGCGACGCCGATGCCGTTGACGATGCCGATCAGCACCCCGCACAAGATGCCGAATGGAATGGCCAACGCAACGCCGGCCGGGCCATAGGCGGCCGCAGCGCAAGCCATCATCGCGCCCGCCGCCACCGACCACGGCACCGACAGGTCGATCTGGCCGAGCAGGATGACCAGCATCATGCCGGTGGCGATGACGCCGAGAAACGAGGCCACCTTGAGCTGCTGCAAGAGATATTCAGGCGACAGGAAGCTGCGCGAATAAAGACTGCCCAGCAGGAGCAGGACCACGATGCAGGCAAAGGCCGTCAACACCGCGGGATCGGCGCGGCGAATGAATTTCGGCATGCGGCCGGCGAGGCCACCCAATGTCGTCTCGCTCACAGGAACCACTCCAGCCGGTTGCGGACCCGAAACAGGGCGAAGGCGCCGAGGCTGACGGCGATCAGCAGGATAACGCCCTGGAACAGCGGCTGCCACAGCGGATCGAAATCGAAGACGAACAAGAGATCGCCGATGGTGCGGAAGGCGAGCGCGCCGAAGATCGCGCCGATGGCACTCCCCTTGCCACCGAACAGCGAGACGCCGCCCAGCACCACGGCGGCAATGGAAAACAGCGTGTAGGAGTTGCCGCTGGCATAGGCCGCTTCGCCCGTATAGGTGAAGAACGTCAGGAACAGGCCGCCGATCGAGGCCAGCAGCCCCGCCAGCGTATAGGCTGCGAACTTGCCGCGCCGGATGGGCACGCCTGACATGTAGGCCGCCATTTCCGACGACCCTGCCGCATAGGCCGCGCGGCCAAGCACCGAACGGCTGAACGGCACCCAGATCACCAACACGACGGCCAGGAGCACAACCATGCTGGCCGGCACCACGTCAAACACACGGCCCGTCAGCGCGTCAGCCAGATCCTCGTTGACCGATCCGCCCGGGAACGGCCGCAGTAGAAGCCCGATGCCATAATAGACCGCGCCGGTGGCGATCGTGGCGACGATCGGCTGCAGCCGCCCGTAGATGACGATGGCGCCGTTGATCGCCCCGCACAGCAGTCCGACGGCCAGCACCGCCAACACGCCAAGCGCCGTCTGCACCGGCGTGCCCACCACCAGCCACGAGGCCAGGCAGTTGGTCAACAGGAAGATCATGCCGACGGAAAGGTCGATGCCCGCGGTGATCACCACCAGCGTCTGCGCCATGGCGACGAAGGCCAGCAGCACGCCCTTGTTGGCCGCCGTCTGCACGACATTGGCGGTGAAGCCGGCCGGATGGTTCGCGGTGTAGATGACGAACATGACGATGAAGATGCCAAGCGCCAGCAGCGTTCCGCGCTGCTCCGCCAACCAGTAGCGCCAATCCTTCACGCCAAAATCCCTTTCACGCGTTCGCTCCCCGGTTCACCGGGCTATCCCCGCCAGGCATGTTGAGCGCGCTTGATATCAGAGCCCGTTCGGTGATTTCGGCGCCCACCAATTCGCGCTTGACCGCCCCGTCATAGAGCACCAGCACACGGTCGCAGCAGCCGATCAGCTCGTCATAGTCGGTCGAATAGAACAGGATTGCCGCCCCCGCGTCCGCCAGCTTGCGCATCAGCTGATACAGCTCCTGCTTGGTGCCGACATCGATGCCGCGCGTCGGATCGTTGAGCAGGATGATGCGCGGCTGGCGCATCAGCCATTTGGCGATGACGACCTTCTGCTGGTTGCCGCCCGACAACGCGCCGACCGGAATGTCGAGGCCGGCCGTCTTGATCGCCAGCAGGCCGACCATGTCGTCGATAAGCCGCTGCTCGGCGGCGCGGTCTATTATGCCGCCTTTCGACAGCCGGTCGAGCGCGGCGAAAGACAGGTTCTCGCGCACCGTCATCGGCAGCATCAGGCCTTCGGTCTTGCGATCCTCGGGAATGAGCGCCATGCCGATGCCGTTCTCGCGTGCGGCGGCGGGGCTGGCGATGCCCACTGGCTTACCGTCGACCAGGATCTGACCGGAAAGGCCACGCAGGACGCCGAAGAAAGCGAGCAGCAATTCGCGTTGGCCCTGCCCGTCGAGGCCGCCGAGGCCGACCACCTCGCCTGCCCTGACCGACAGCGAGATGTTGTGCAGGCGATCCGTCCAGGAGAGCTTGCGGGCTTCGAGCACCGGCGCGGTGGTGGCCGGCGCGAATGTCGGCTTGGGCGGGAAGATATGGCTGTATTCGCGCCCGATCATCAGTTCGACGACTTCACTGTCGTTCTTCGAGCCGGCGGGATAGCTGGCGACATTGCGGCCGTTGCGGAACACCGTGCACTGGTCCGCCAATTCGGCGATCTCGTTCATGCGGTGCGAGATGTAGAGCAGCGCCAGCCCTTCCGAACGCAGCCGCTTCAGCACAGCGAAGATCTTCGACACATCCGCCGCCGTCAGTGCCGAGGTCGCCTCGTCGAGGATCAGGATGCGTGGCTTCCTGGCCAATGCCTTGGCGATCTCGACCATCTGCCGGCGTGACAGCGGCAGGTCCTTGACCAGCGCCAGCGGATGAATGTCGGATGCTCCCGCACGCGCCAGCGCGTCCTCGGCGATGCGCCGCTGCGCCTTGCGGTCGATCATGCCGAAGCGTTTCGGCGGATCGGATATGACGATGTTGTCGGCGACGCTGAGTTCGGGAATCAGCGACAACTCCTGGAAGATGCAGACTATGCCGGCCTTGTTCGCGGCGCCCGGCGAGGCGAAGGTCGCCTCTCGCCCGTCCAGCACCATGCGGCCCTCGTCGGGCGCAACGACGCCCGCCATGATCTTGATCAGCGTCGACTTGCCGGCGCCGTTTTCGCCGAGGATGGCGTGGATGCTGCCGGCCTCGACCGACAGGTCGGCCTTCTCCAGCGCCCGCACGCCGCCATAGCGCTTCGATATGCCTTCCATGCGCAAGAGCGGAGCCGCACCGTCCATCAACCCTCCCAAGGCGCTCGAACATTCAAGAACCGGCGCCGCGGCTTAGCCGCGGCGCCGAAACGATATCCACTGGAAACTACTGATTTTCCTTGGTCTGACCCATGATTTCCTGGGCGCTGAAGTTGATGCCGCAGGTTGGGAAGGAGTTGCCGACGAAGAAATTGTCCGACTCTTTCGGGAAGTAATCCGTGCCTTCCTTCATGTTCGGATCTTCGGCGATCGCCAGCGGCAGCTTCACCTCTTGCGGCACCACTTCGCCTTCGAGCGCTGCAATCGCGGTCTTGATGGCGACGGCGACCTGGGCCGGGCCCGAGCCTGCGGAAGAGCACTTCAACCCGTCGGCCGAATGCGCCGCGCAGAACTTGCGGAAGCCGTTTTCGGTTTCACCGCCAAAGGGCACGAACGGATGCTTGGCATCGATCATCGCCTGCACGATGCCGGTGTCGCCGCCCTGGCCGGTGATGCCGTCGAATGGCCCGTTGGTGGCGATCGCGTCGGCGGTGACCTTCTGTGCCACGCCGTCGTCCCACTTGCCGGCGACTTCGGTGACGTCCCATTTCTTGCCGGAAGCGTCGAGCACCTCGTGGATGCCGTTGTGGCGATCGGTATCGACGGAGGTGCCGGCAACGCCGCGCACTTCGAGAATCTTGCCGCCATTCGGCACCTTCGCGACCAGCCATTTGGCCCACAATTCGCCGAGGCCCTTCTGGTCCACATTGACGTTGATGGCATCCTTGGTGTCGAGGATGTTGTCGAAGGCGACCAGCACGATGCCAGCCTGCTTGGCGCGCTTGATGACCGGGCCGAAAGCAGTTGGGTTCTGCGCGTCGGTGACGATCGCGTCATAGCCGGAATCGATGAAGTTGTTGATCGCCGAGATCTGCGCCGGCACGTCCTCGCCGGTCGAGACGACCTTGAATTCCTTGATCTTGGCTTTGACGTCCGGCTGGGCGGCATAGGCCTTTGCGGTCTGCACCATCTGGATGCGCCAGGTGTTGGCGATATAGCCATTGGCGAAGGCGATGCGGTATGGGCCTTCCTTTTTGGGATATTTGAAGAATTTCGTGTCCGCGCTCCAAGGCGCGAAGCAGTCGGCTTGGGCGGCCGGGCCCGGCACGATCTCGGGGCCGGCGGCCATCGCGGCCGAGTTGAGCATGACGAATGCGCTGGCGGCAACGATGCCACCTACCAGTGACTTGATCATCGATAATCCTCCCATTTTGTAATTCTGACGTCGTTTCGCGATGTGAATTTCGCACGGTCGGCTCCGGCTCCTCCTGCCTTGCCGCACCTGCCTTTCCGATGGCCAATGGTCTATGCGATGCCTCCTCCCCCGTCGTTCCCAGGTTGCTGGGAAAATAGCATATTATACATAATAAACAAGAATTAGTTGTCGCTTATGTATAATAGACAGGCGCCGTACCGTTGCATTTCTCTTTCCTGTCCGACGACGACGGTAGCGCTACCATGAACGGTGTGTAAAGCGCCCTTTCTCTTGATCGCGAAAGCGTGTTCAGCGCGCCGTGCTCTCGCGGCGCATGAGTTCGAAACCGAGATCCACGACGCGCTGCTGCGGAGGCTCGCCTCCTATCGCCGCCAGCGCCATGGCCACTGCCCGCCGTCCGATCTCGTAGCGGGGCGTGCGGATGCTGGTGACGGAGGGAAACGCCACCTGCATCATGTCGAGATCGTTGAAGCCGACGATGCCGATCCTCTTGGGCACACCGATCGAGGCGCGATGACACTCGAACAGCGCGCCTAGCGCGATGTCGTCATTGTTGCAGAATACGCCGTCGAGCGTCGGCATCTTGGCCAGCGCGTCGCGGAAAAGTTCGCGTCCCAGCGTCACACTGGACGGCACCGGCGTGGTGGTGATCAGTCGTGGATCGAACAGGCCGGCTTTCTCCACGGCCATGCGGTATCCGGCCAAGCGCCGCTGCGAGCGCGGATCCATGCGCGCGCCGATGAATCCGATGCGGCGGTAACCCGCTTCGAGCAGATGCTCAGTCGCCGCCCTGCCCCCGTCCAGATGCGAGAAGCCGACCATCATATCGACCGGATCCGGGCCGGTTTCCATGACCTGCACCACCGGGCAGCCTGCGTTCTCCAGCAGTTTTCGCGAGGCCGGAGTCTGGTCGATGCCGGCCACGATCAGCGCCGCCGGCCTTTGCGGCCCGAACACCTGCAGCAGCCGTTCTTCCTCGAGGCCGGAATAGTGGGTGTTGCCGAGCTGGATGCGGAAGGCGCTATCCGACAGGCTGTCATAGATGCCACGCACCACCTCGGCAAAGACGTTGTTGGTAAGCGACGGCACCAGCACGCCGAACACCTCGGCGCGGGCCGAGGCCAGCGCCCGCGCGTTGGGATCCGGCACGTAACCGAGCTCGTCGACGGCGGCCTGGATCTGGCGGCGCAGGTCCTGCGAGACCCGCTCCGGCTCGCGCAAAGCACGGGACACGGTGATGGCGCCTACGCCCGCCTTGCGCGCGACGTCTGATATGGTCGGGCGGCCGCCGCCTCGGCGCGAGCGCGGCTTGATCAAGGACAGGCTCCATGCGGTGCCTGGCCGCCAAGGCGCTGCCGCAATACGATCGACGTTGCTGTCGCCATTTCACCAGCCTGTGCCGCACCACTCACCTCTGGCGTCGCGCAGCCCCGGCCCATTGTCAAGCCGAGGCGCTTGCGGGCGAGTGCTTCCGCTTTGCCTCAGGCCATCGCCGTCGCCACGCGTCTTGCCTTCCAAAGCACCAGCACCATCACCAGGATGTTCAGCAGGTTCCAGGCGATGCCGTTCAGGAATGCGGCGGCGTAGGAGCCGGTCAGGTCGTAGATCCAGCCCGACATCCAGCCGCCGATCGCCATGCCGAAAATGGTCGCCATGATGACGATGCCGACGCGTTGGCCGGCCTCCCTGGCGGGCATGTATTCCCGCACGATGATCGCATAGCAGGGCACGATGCCACCCTGCGACAGGCCGAAGACCAGCGAAACGACATAGAGCGAGGCAAGCCCGTCGAAGGGAATGTAAAAGAACAGTGACAGGCATTGCAGCACCGAGCCGATAAGCAGGGTCTTCACTCCGCCGATGCGGTCGGCAACGAAGCCCGAAGCCACGCGGCTGACCACGCCGGCCGCCATCATGATCGACAGCATGTCGGCGCCATGCGCGACGCCGTAGCCAAGATCCATGCAATAGGCCACGATATGCACCTGCGGCATCGACATCGCCACGCAGCAGCCAAGACCAGCAATGACGAGCAGCACCTGGAGTGCCGTTGGCGACAACGAGATCGGCTGCACCAGCCGGCTGCCCGCGGAACCGGCGGCCGCGATCGGGGCGCCGCGCCGCAGCATCAGCACCAGCGGCACCATGGTCGCCAGGCAGAAGATGCCGATGGCCAGATAGGTGAAGCGCCAGCCTTCCGCCTTCATCAGGGGTGGCATGACGGTAGGCCAGATCGTTCCGGCGAGATAGCTGCCGGCCGCGGCCGCCGCCACGGCGACGCCGCGCCGGCGGTTGAACCAGTGCGAGATGTCAGCGATCAGCGGCCCGAAGATCGCCGATGTACCGACCCCGATCAGCAGGCCCTGGGCGAGCGTGAACTGCAGGATCGAGGTCGACAGCGCCGCCAGCAGGAAGCCGGCAACCAGCGCCATCGAGGAAACAAGCGCCGGGATCCAGTAGCCGACACGGTCGATGGCGCGCCCGACCAGAACGTTTCCGGCGGCAAAGCCGACCATGGTCGCGGTGTAGGGCAGAGCGGCGTCGGCCCTGTCGACGCCGAACTCGGCCTGCACGGCCGGCAGCACCACGACCACGGCCCACATGCCGACGCCGCCGACTGTCGACAAAAGCATCGACACCGCCAGCCGTATCCATGCATGCGAGCTGTCGACGACCGCATTGCCGGCTGCTGGTGAGGAGAAGATCGAGGCCAAGCTGTTTCCCATTCCGTCATCGACATTGACCATTGTCGCGGTCATGCGGCCTAGCGGCCGACGGTCCTTCCACCACTATCGGCGCATTCGCGGCGCCGAGCAGCGCCACGTGGGTAATTCCATGGTTCCAGGGTTTGCCGGTTCCGGGCTCACCGGAACGTGCGACGATGAAGGACGTTTTGCAATCGGCTCAACGCGAAGGAGATTGCCATGACCGCGAAACGGAAATGGTCGGCTGAGGTGACCGAGCACAGCAATGCCATGGATCTCGAAGACCATGTCTTCGAATCCCACGACCCGAAGAAGATCGCGGCTTCGCTCAAGCGGTCGGCCGAACACAGCGACCGGCGCAAGGCCGAACCGTTCCAGTCCGCCATGTCGATGCTGAACTTCTACATCAACCGTGCCGGCAAGAACCTGCCGGCGAAGCAGAAGAAGGTGCTCGAGGACGCCAAGGACGAACTGCGCGCGGCGTTCGGACGTGAGAAGGAAGAGTAGGCAGAAAGCCGCGTGACGGATTCCTGGAACGGCTTATCGTGACCTGATCACGCCGTCTGTGTTGGCGAGCAGCTTGCGCACCGCGGCACGCGCCGCGTCGGGCCGCTGCAGGCGGATGTTCTTCTCGATCGCCTCATGCATCTTCTGTGCGTGCTGCAAATCGTCGAGTTCCCGCGTGGTATAGGTGAAGAGATGGTCGAAGGCGGATTCGATCAGCACCCCGAGCGGCACCAGCAGGTCGTTGCCAGACGCCCGCAGGATCGCGAGATGAAAGCGCGTGTCGGCGCGGGTGCGCTCCTGCAGGCTTGGTGCCTCGCCCATCTCGCGGCAGGCCTGGCTGATTTCGGCCATCTGCTCGTCGGTCCGCCGCATGGCGGCAAAAGCCGATGCCTCCGGCTCGATGATGTGGCGGAATTCCTGCACGGTCTTCAGAAATACCTCGCGGTCCGGCGAGGTCGCGTACCAGGCAAGCACGTCGCGGTCGAGCAGATTCCAACGCTCTTTCGGCTCGACCCAGCTGCCGATCTTCGGGCGCGAGGCGAGCAGGCTTTTGGCCATCAGCATCTTGATCGCCTCGCGTACCGCCGAGCGGCTGACGCTGAAGGTCTCCGACCATTTGGCTTCGTTGGGCAGGATGGTGCCGGGCGGATAGTCGCCGCGCACGATCCTGAGCCCGATTTCGCTGGCCAGCGAGGTGTGCACGCTGGAACCCGGAATGCGCGCCGCATCGGTGCGGCGAACGCCGGCCTGACGCTCGGCCGATGCCGCTTTTGCCGGCGATTTTTCCTTGTTCGGCTTCGCGTCCCGCATAGGCTCCAGAAAGTCCGGATTGAGCAAGCTGTCAAGCACGGCAAGCGGGTTCACCCGCAAAGCCGGCTTCTGTGCACAGCTCAACCCCCGGCGGGGCCTGTTTTCAAGAGATCCTCACGTATTTGCGCCAGCTGTGTTCCGGCCGAAAGCCCAACATGTCGCGCGCCTTGCGATTGGACAGCAGCGTCTCGAATTCGCCGAGCTCACCCTTGACCGGCACACCGGGATAGAAGCGCTTCAGCAGTTCCGCGGTCGGCAGGTCCGACGACGTGTCGTCATTGGCAGCGTTGAACACCTGGTAGCCGAGCCCATCCTTCTCGATGGCGCGCAGCGTGATCTGGCCGAGGTCGCGCGCATCGACATAGCTCCAGGCGATGCGCTTGCGGAAACCGGGATCGGCGAACCATTTCGGAAACAGGGAGTATTCGTGCGGTTCGATGACGTTGCCGATGCGCAATGCATAGATGTCGGCACCGTCGCGCTGCGCAAAGGCCCGTGCCGTCTTCTCGTTGACCACCTTGGAAAGGGCATAGCTGTCCATCGGATCGACGTCGTATTCTTCGTCGAGCGGGAAATATTTCGGCGTGCGCGGCTCGTTGGCGAAGACCAGCCCGTAGGTGGTCTCGCTGGAGGCGATTATCACCTTGCGGATGCCGAGCTTCACCGCCGCCTCGATGACATTGTAGGTACCGAGCGCGTTGATGCGGAACACTTCGTTGTCGGGCGTGATCATGATGCGCGGGATCGCGGCGAAATGCACCACGGCGTCGACGGGCTGGGGGCGCAGCGACGGGTCGAATTCATGCAAGCCCGCATAGCTCGACAGCGCGTTGAACACCTGCCCGCTGTCGGTGATGTCGGTGATCAGCGTGCGCACCTTGGGATTGTCGAGCGGCTTGGTGTCGATGTTGAGCACCTGGCAGCCCTGCTCCACCAGATATTGCACGACGTGGCGCCCAGCCTTGCCGCTGCCGCCGGTGAACATGATCCGCTTCATTATTCTGGTCTCCACGAAAGCTCAGGAATTATGTGTATTGTCAGACAATATTGCTTTCTGCAACCGCTTGCGGCTAAAAGAGCGGCGACATTATCGATAATCGCAACACAGGACAGACAGCATGAACACGACCGCCGCGAGCGAGAAGATCGGCTTCATCGGCCTTGGCCTGATGGGTCATGGCATCGCCAAGAACATCGTCGATAAAGGCTATCACCTGACCTTCCTCGGCCGCAAGAATCGCAAGCCGGCGGAGGATATGGCTAATCGCGGCGCCCACGAAGCCTCGACCTCCCGCGACGTGGCGGCGGCATCGACGATCGTCTTCATCTGCGTCACCGGTTCGCGTGAGGTCGAAGCCATCATTCGAGGCCCCGGCGGTCTCAAGGAAGGATTGAGAAAAGGCTCGGTAGTCGTCGACTGCTCGACCTCCGACCCGGTCTCGACCGCTGCGCTGGCCGCCGAACTCAAGGCGCTCGGCGTCAACTATGTCGATGCACCGCTCAGCCGCACGCCGAAGGAGGCTTGGGAAGGCACGCTCGACGCCATGGTCGGCGCACCCGACGCCGTCTTTGCCAGGGTCAAACCGGTGATCGAAACCTGGGCCGGCCGTATCGTCCATATCGGCGACACCGGCGACGGCCACCGCATGAAATTGCTCAACAATTTCGTCTCGCTGGGCTATGCGGCGATCTATTCCGAGGCATTGGCCTTGGCCGAGAAGGTCGGCATCTCGCCGCAGCGCTTCGACAGCGTCATCCGCAACGGCCGCATGGATTGCGGCTTCTACCAGACCTTCATGCGCTGGACGTTGGAGGGCGACCGCGACGCCCACAAATTCACTATTGCCAACGCCTTCAAGGACTTGACCTACCTCGAATCGATGGCGGGTTCTGCCGGCATTGCCAACCCCCTCGGCAACGCCACCAAGAACGCTTTCGCCGGAGCACACGCCACCGGACCGGCCGAGCAGTACGTGCCGATGCTGGCCACCCATATCGGCAAGGTCAACGGTGTCGATCTGATGCCGATGAAAGATGGAAAGAAACAGACGATTTAAGGGTGAGAAGCGGTCCGCGCACGGATGAAAAGCCAAATAGCTTGGCTTTTCGAGCTTCGAACGCCCGGAGCCTGCGAAGGGCCGCAGAAGACTACGCATTGCCCATAGAAAGGTGATCACCAAGCGCGAGCGTCGATCACCCTCGCCCTCTTCCGATCCCTTCATCGGTATCGGCGAGTAGCTTGTGCACGGCGTTGCGCGCCGCTGAGGGGCGCTGCAAACGAATATTCTTCTCGATCGCCTCGTGCAGCCTCTGGGCCCGCCGTTGGTCGCCGACCTGCTGAGTCGTGAAGACGAAGAGATGGTCGAGCGCCGACTCGATGAGCACGCCGAGCGGCACCAGCAGGTCGTTGCCGGAGGCCCGCAGGATGGCGAGATGAAAGCGCGTGTCGGCCCGGATGCGCTCCTGAAGGCTTGCCGCCTCGCCCATCTCGCGGCAGGCCTGGCTGATCTCGGCCATCTGCTCGTCGGTCCGCCGCACCGCGGCAAAGGCGCTCGCTTCCGGCTCGATGATATGGCGGAACTCCTGTACCGTCCGCAGGAACACCTCACGGTCCGGCGCGGTCGCGTACCAGGCGAGCACGTCGCGGTCGAGCAGGTTCCAGCGCTCCTTCGGTTCGACCCAGCTGCCGATCTTGGGGCGCGAAGCGAGCAGGCTTTTGGCCATCAGCATCTTGATCGCCTCGCGCACCGCCGAGCGGCTGACGTTGAACGTTTGCGACCATTGGGCTTCGTTGGGCAGGATGGTGCCTGGCGGATAGTCGCCGCGCACGATCCTGAGCCCGATCTCGCTGGCCAGCGAGGCGTGCACGCTGGCACCGGGAAAGTGCGCCGCATCGGGCCGGCGCATGGCGACCGGACGGCGGCCGGCCTGTGCCTTGGTCCGAATGGCTCGCTTGTTTGACTTTTCGTCCGGCATCCACGTTCCAATGCGTCGGCCGTACCTGTTCCGGTCAGGAACTGTCGGTCCGCCGATGCCATTGCCGAAAAATTCGAACCTCGGGCGCGCCAAAGCCGGAGCCGCTGCCCCTGAAATGCGTGTCCCTGTTCGTCAGCAGAGGTGGCGGGGCGCCCGTTGGCGAGCGCCCCGCTCGAGACGCCTACTTCTGGATACAGGTGTCGACCGTATCCTTGGTGCATTCGTCGAGGCCGGTGAACACCGGATCGTCGACCTTCTTGCCTTCGACCAGGTCGATCATCACGGACGGCGCCTTGTAGCCCATCTCGAACGGCCGCTGGCCGACCAGCGCCGTGACAAGGCCATCCCGCGCGATCGCCACCTCGTCGCCGATCGTGTCGGCGGCGCCGATGACGAAGTCGTTGCTGGCCAGCTTGTCCTTCAGCGGTCCGACCAGATCGCGATAGGGCTGCGGCGCGCCGAACAGCGGCCAGCCGCCCATGATGCCGAACGCATCGAGCTTGGGGTTGGCGGCAAGGATGTCGGTCATCGCCTGCACGCCCTTGGCGCCGTCGTCGTTGGTGAACACCGGACAGCCCGCCACTTCCGTCCAGCCGCCTTCGCCGGCCAGGGCTGCAAGTCCTTCCTTGCCCGACAGCGCGTCACGCATGCCTTGCGCGCGGCGAAGGATGTTGTCGGCCGCCGGATTGCCCTCGATGGTGCAGATCGTGCCGCCCTTCGGCTTGGCCTTCTTTATGTATTCGCCGATCTTCTTGCCCATCAGATAGTTGTCGGTGCCGAGATAGGTCTTGCGAAGTGCTGCGTCTTCCTTGGCAAGATCGGCATCGACGGTCATGATCGGGATCGACGGGTTGGCGCTTTTGATCGTTTGCGCGATCAGCGGCGCGTTGGACGGCGAAATCGCCATCGCCACCGTATCCGGCTTGCTCAGCATATCCTGCACGATCTGCGCCTCGCCGGCCTCGTCGGAAGTCGACGCCGGACCGGTGTAGAAGCACTCATATTCCGAGCTGGCGTTTTCCTTGTTCCATTTCTCGCAGCCCTGGTGGATCGCCTCGAAGAACGGATTGTCGAGACCTTTCACCACGATGACGAGCTGCTTCTTGGCCAAAGCCGGCCCGGCGCCCAACGCCATGGCGGCGACGGCGGCGAGCAAAACTGTTTTCCTCATGTCAGTCCTCCCTTGGAAACAGACGGACACGGCGTGCCCGCCACACAGATCGGCCGAATGCGAGATGACAGAAGCAAGCGCTCGTGCCGTCAGGCCAGGCCGATAAGTATTTTCAGATGCGACCAGCCCGGCAACGATGCCGGCACGGTCGATAATCCTCTACCGGTTGCCCCGTCAAACGACGTCGTCAAAGCCGGCATATCTTCCTCCGACGCTCAACTAATAACGGCTTGCCGCCAACGTCAATTGCTATTTGTCCTACAAAACGGATTTTTCCCGAAAGGCGGGATCTCATTCGTCCGACAATTGCCCAAATCTTATTCGTCAGACAATTGACGCCCATGCAGGCATTTGCGTAAATGACCGCGTCGCTGCTTCCGGGAGGAGCTGGGGTAGCGAACCGAAGCCGTCGCCCCTTCCGGGACAGACGGCCAGACATGGGAGGCAAAAGGCTGGTGGCGGTTCTCGAACTCACCAACATCTCGAAGCATTTCGGCGCCATCCAGGCGGTGAACGACGTGTCGCTGTCGATCGAGCCCGGCCAGGTCGTCGGCCTGATGGGTGACAACGGCGCCGGCAAGTCGACGCTGGTCAAGATGATCGCCGGCAATTTCCGCCCGAGCCACGGCACCATGCAGATGGACGGCAAGGATCTGATCCTGCACAAGCCGGTCGAGGCCCGCCAGCACGGCATCGAGATCGTCCACCAGGATCTGGCGCTGTGCAATAATTTGACGGCGGCGGCCAATGTCTATCTCGGCCGCGAACTGCGCCGCGGCGTCGGGCCCTTCCGTATCCTCGACTATGCCGCCATGTACAAGCGCGCCGGCCAGATATTCGCCGAGCTCAAATCCGAGACGCGCCCGCGCGACCTCGTCAAACAGATGTCCGGCGGTCAGCGCCAGGCGGTGGCGATCGCCCGCACCATGCTGTCGCAGGCCAAGATAGTGCTGATGGACGAGCCGACGGCGGCGATTTCGGTCCGTCAGGTCGCCGAAGTCCTCAACCTGATCCGCCATTTGCGCGACCAGGGCATCGCCGTGGTGCTGATCAGCCACCGCATGCCCGACGTTTTCGACGTCGCCGATCGCGTCATCGTCATGCGGCGCGGCAGGAAAGTCGCCGACAAGGCGATCGCCTCGAGTTCGCCCGAGGAAGTGACAGGGCTGATCACCGGCGCCATCGAGCAGGTGGTGTGAGAGCGGCAAAACCGGATTTCATTGCGCTGGCGCGTTTCGCTCCCGGCAGGAAAGGTCGATAATGGCAGTCACCCTTGATCAGACGATCGCGCAGAAACAGCACAGTTTTCTGTCGCGGCTGCTCTCCAGCCAGACGTTCTGGGTGGTGATCGCCGTCATCCTCGCCTGTATCTTCCTGTCCTTTGCCACGGATGCCTTCGCCACCCCGAAGAACCTCTTCAACATCACCCGCAACGTCACCTTCGTCGCCATTGTCGCGCTGGGCATGACCTTCGTCATCATCACCGGCGGCATCGACCTCTCGGTCGGTTCGGTGCTGTGCCTGTGCTCGATGGTGCTGGCCGTTACCATGCATGCCGGGTTTTCGATCGAAGTCGGCATCCTGGCTTCGATCGTCACCGCACTCGTCATCGGCGGCTTCAACGGCATTCTGATCGCCTATCTCGGCTTTCCGCCCTTCGTGGTGACGCTCGGCATGCTGTCGATCGCCCGCAGCCTCGCCATGGTGGCCTCCAACAACACCGTCGTCTTCCAGTTCGGGCCCGATCACGACAAGCTGCTGGCGCTGGGCGGCGGCGCCTGGCTGTTCGGGATCGCCAATCCGGTGCTCTACATGATCCTTTTGACGCTGATCACCGGCTTCGTCCTGCGCTGGACCAAGTTCGGCCGGCACATCTTCGCCATTGGCGGCAACGAGCATGCGGCGACGCTGACCGGCGTTCCGGTGCGCCAGATCAAGGTCGCCGTCTACATGATCTCGGCGTTGTCGGCGGGAATAGCCGGCATCATCCAGACCGGCTGGCTGGGCGCCGTCACCACCAATCTCGGCAACGGCATGGAGCTGCAGGTCATCGCCGCCACCGTCATCGGCGGCGCCAATCTCGCCGGCGGCGTCGGCACCGCCTTTGGCGCCATCGTGGGTGCCGCCCTCATCGAGGTGATCCGCAACAGCCTCGGCCTGCTCGGTATTAACGCCTTCTGGCAGGGCACCTTCATCGGCGGCGCCATCCTGCTGGCGGTGCTGTTCGACCGCATCCGCAACTTCAGGCGAAGCGACTAAAAGCCTGTCTTCGCCGAAGCGGCGTTCATTTCGGTCCTATCGCTCAGTCTGAAAATCGGCTGAAGCGGCCTGCCGCGAATACCGGGCGTGCGGCTATGCCTTGACGGACACGGAAAACCGGCCGCACAATCCCCAAGCAGGCGAAGGGAGGCCAGTCGCTTGCGGGAGGATATACCCATGACGGAAGCGATCAGGCTCTACTGGGGCCGGTTCGGACATGTTTCTGTCCTGAATGTCGCGAGCGACTTCGTCACCCATGCCCATGTCGAGGCACATCTCATCATCTGGCTGGAAGGCACCGCCGGCGAGATGACCATCGGCCGTGAGACGGTCCTGCTTGGACCTGGCACGGCTGCCGGCATCAACTCGCTGCAGCCGCATAGCCATGTGCTGTCGCAGGACGGCACCCCAGGCCTGTTCCTCGCCTTTTACATCGACCCGGACTGGGCACGGCGGCGCCGTGACCTGCCCTCGTCCGCGCCGCTTTTCGCGCAGGCGGCAATCACGCTCGAACCCTGGCTGCACCAGGCTGCTGCCGGCCTGCTCGATCATCTGACCGACAATGAGAGCATCGACGATGTCGCCAGTTACGAGATCGAGCGCTTCATCGACTCGGTGCTGGATGCCGCCGACGCTTCAGCTCCGCAGGAGCCGCGCGGCCGCGTGAACACCATGCAGGATTTCCGCGTCCGCAAGGCGATCCAGCTGATGAAAGCCAATGTCTGCGAGCGTATCTCGTTCGATGACGTGGCGCGCAGCGTCGGCCTGTCGCGGCCGCATTTCTTCGCCCTGTTCAAGGAACAGACCAGTTTGACGCCCAACGTCTACTGGAACACGCTGCGCATGGAGGAAGCGGTGCGCCAGCTCCAGTGGTCGCATGAGCCGCTGATATCGGTCGCCTGCAATCTCGGCTTCACCACCCAGGGCAATTTCTCGCGTTTCTTCCGCGACCATGTCGGCGTGCCGCCGACGCTCTATCGCGAAGCGGCGCGAGCAGTGTCCTGACGGGCCGGAAAGCGGCTATTTTCAGACTGATTGATACGTGCCCAAGACGCATTGATAAGCACCGCGACCACGGTCGGCCTACCGTCCTAAGCAGAATGTTTGCAAGGGAAAGAGCATATGGCTGATGTCACCATCTCCACCGTCATCGACGCGCCGGTCGAAAAGGTCTGGGCGCGCATCCGCGACTTCAACGGACTGCCGAATTGGCATCCGCGCATGGTCGAAAGCCATATCGAGGACGGCAAGGACGCCATCACGATCGGCTGCGTGCGCAACTTCCAGCTGGCCAGCGGCGCGCGGCTGCGCGAAAAGCTGCTCGATTTCTCCGATGAGAATTTCCTCGTCAGCTATTCGATCCTGGAAACGCCGCAGCCGCTCACCAACCACAGGGCTACGCTGCAATTGCGGCGCGTCACCGACGGCGACCGCACCTATGCCGAATGGACCGCCAGCTTCGACGCAGCACCCGAAGAAGCCGACAAGCTGGCCGAGGGCATGGGCGCCAATGTCTTCCAGGGCGGCTTCAACGCCCTGAAGAGCCATTTCGCCGGCCAGGGTTGAGGAGCGGGCCATGGCGCTGGCATTGCAGAGTTTTGCAACGGTGAAAGACGCCAGCGCGGCGCTGAAAGCCGCCGGCACGCGCTATCTCGGCGGTGGCACGCTCGTCTTACGCGCCGCCAATGAGGGCGACGTTTCGGTCTCCGGCCTTGTCAGGTCGACCGACCCGGCCTTGTCGGTCATCACGGTCTCCGGCGGCACGATCCGCATCGGCGCTTCGGTGACCATGGCGGCGATCGCCCGCCATCCCGAGCTCGGCCAGCTTGCCAAGGCCGCGCGTGCCGTTGGCGGTCCGGCGATCCGCAACATGGCGACCGTCGGCGGCAATCTGTTTGCGCCAAGCCCCTATGGCGATTTCGCAGTCGCCCTGCTGGCGCTGGACGCCATGGTGAGCACCAATGACGGCGAAATGCCGATGGAAGCGTTTCTGGCCAAGCGGGGCGGGAGCCGCGCGATCGTCACCTCGGTCAGCTTCACGCGGCCGGCACAGGGAAGCTTTAGATTCGTGAAGGTCTCGCGGGTAAAGCCCAAGGGCGTCTCGGTGCTCAGTATCGCCGCTGTCCTGGAACAAGCCGGCGACGGCACGATATCCTCGGCGCGGATCGCGCTCGGCTGCATGGCCGACCGGCCGATGCGAGCCAAGACAGCCGAAAAAGCGCTGCTCGGCAGGACACTGGACGCGGACGGCATTGCTTTGGCTCTGGCTGCCACCAACGACGGCACCGCACCTATCACCGACCCGATCGCCAGCGCCTGGTATCGCGCGCAAGTGCTGCCGGTTCATCTCGGTCGGCTGCTGCTCAGCTAGTCACATTCGGTGCGCGCGCTTGCCCTGCGGGGCAGGCGCGCAAGGAGGAAGAATGGCAAAGGTTCCCGTCCAGTTCACGCTCAACGGTTCTGAGAAGGCCGAATTCGTCGAAAGCGGCACCACGCTGCTCAACGCCTTGCGCGACAAGATCGGCGACACTTCGCCGAAGGGCGGCTGCCATCAAGGCACCTGTGGCGCCTGCTCGGTGATCGTCGACGGTGAGCTCCGGCTGTCCTGTCTGACGCTCGCCGAGACCTGCAACGGCGCTGCCATCACCACCACGTCGGGTCTTGCGGAAGGCGGCGTCCTGCATCCGCTGCAGCGCGCCTTTCTCGACGCCTTCGCCACCCAATGCGGCTTCTGCACGCCGGGCATGCTCATGGCGGCCAAGGTGTTGCTCGACCACACGCCCGATCCCAGCCGCGACGATGTCGTCGAAGCGCTGTCGGGCAACATATGCCGCTGTACAGGCTACGAGCCTATCATCCAGGCGGTGCTCACCGCCGCTCGCGCCAACTCGCAGAACGCGGCCTGAGGGAAGCAAGATGGAACTGCGCAAAAGCTATTTTTCGGACGTCCGCAAGGATGACCTCAACGAGATCGGCCAGCCGAGGCCCCGCTCGGATTCGCCCGGCCATGTCACCGGCAAAACCGCCTATTTCGCCGACCGCAACTTTCCCGGCATGCTGCATCTGAAGATGGTGCGCAGCCCGCACCATCATGCCCGCATCCGATCGATCGATACATCCGAAGCGGAAAAACATCCGGGCGTGGTGAAAATTCTCACCGCCAGGGACGTCCCGCACAATGTCTACACCATCCTGATCCTGATCCAGATCGGGCCGGAGGACGAGGCGGTTCTGGCCGACGGCAAGGTGCGCTGGAAGGGCGAGGCCGTGGTGGCGGTGCTGGCCGAGACGGAGCGCGCCGCCCAGGAAGCCGCGGCCAAGGTCAAGGTCGACTACGAGGTGCTGCCGGCCGTCTTCGACATGGAGGAAGCGCTGAAGCCCGGCGCGCCCCTCGTCAACGAGTATCACGGCCAGAACTACTATCTCTATGACAGCGGCGAGTGCCGCAAGGTGCGCTTCGGCGATGTCGAGGCGGGGTTTGCCGAGGCCGACTACGTCCTCGAACAAAGCTACCAGTCCTCGCCGATAGAGCATGCGCCGACCGAGACCACCGGCTGTATCGTGGCACCGGAGGGCAATGACCGCTTCACCTGCTATACCAACACGCAGGCGATGTTCTTCACCCTCGACAACACGTCGATCATTTTGCAGATGCCGGGCAGCAAGCTGCATTTCGTCGGCGGCACGGTCGGCGGCGGCTTTGGCGGCAAGGTCGATGTCATCGTCGAACCGATCGCGATCCTCGGCGCCAAGCTAACAGGGCGACCGGTCTGTTTTACCTACAGCCGCGAGGAGGAGATGCAGATCTCGTCACCTCGCGCGGCCGAAAAGGTCGTCATCAAGGACGGCGTGATGAAGGACGGCCGCATCGTCGCGCGCAAAGTCACCGGCTACACCGACGCCGGCGCCTACTCCCGCCATTCGCCCTATGGCGCCCAGAAGGGCGCGGGGCACTATCCCGGCCCCTACACCATCCCCAATGTCTGGATCGACACGTACTGCGTCTACACCAACCGCACCCCCTCCTCCGCCATGCGCGGCTTCGGCGTCACGATGGGTGACTTCGCGCTGGAGGTGCAGATGGACAAGCTGGCGCGGCTGATCGGCATGGATCCGCTCGAATTCCGCTTCATCAACGCCTATCGCGACGGCGATATGAAGGCGCATCGCCAGCCGACCGAAGGGGCGGCCCTCATAGAGTGCATGCAGGAGGCCTCGCGCGCGGCCAACTGGCCCGTGGCCGAGAAATACATGGCGATGTCCTCCTACGCGAAGGGAGCTTGAGATGGCGATCAGGCGCGGACGCGGCGTTGCCGCGATCAATTATCCCACGGGCATGAACCTTGGCGGCGATCCCACCCAGGCGCTGGTGCATTCGACCCCAACCGGCAATTTCATGGTGACCCTATCATCGGTCGATCTCGGCCAGGGCATGAAGCAGATCATGGCGCAGATCTGCGCCGAGACAATCGGCGTGCCGACCGACCGCGTCGTCGTCGACACCGCCGACACCGACACCGGCCCGCACTGCATGGGCACTTTCGCCTCGCGCGGCACGCACCGCGCCGGCAACGCCGTCATCCAGGCGGCCAAGGAAGCCCGCCAGGTGATGCTGGAAGTGGCCGCGGAGGAGTTGGAGGTCAACGCCTCCGACCTCGAGACCGACGGTCAGGGCAACATATTGGTGAAGGGCGCGCCGCAGAAATCGATCTCGATCTTCGACGTCGCTCTGTCGGCGCATTTCAAGCGCGGCCGCTCGATCTCGGGACGCGGCATGTTCCTCATCCCGCGCTCCTATCCGGAGAAGGAGACCGGCGCGATGAAGCCATCGACCTGCTACGCGCATGCCTGCACGGTGGCCGAGGTCGAGGTCGATGACGAGACTGGCGAGGTGACGGTGCTGACAGTGAAGAACGTCTTCGAGATCGGCCGTGCGCTGAACCCCAAAATGGTCGAGCAGCAGCTGGTCGGCGGCTCCTGGATGGGCATCAGCCATGCGCTCTACGAAACGACCGAGCCCTATTATCCCAGCCGTGACCACGGCGGCACCGACTTCAACCAGTATCTGATGCCAGGTCCCGGCGACCTGGCCGAAACCGAGATTATCGTGCTGGAGCGGCCCTCGGCAGATGGTCCTTACGGCGCCAAGGGGCCCGGCGAAATGTGCGCCAATCCACAGATTCCGGCGGTCGCCAATGCCGTTTTCGACGCTGTCGGCGTGCGCATCGACACGCTACCGATCACGCCGGAACGCATTTTGCGTGCGCTCAAGGCGCAAGCGACGACCTGAGGACCGACATGCCCGAGGTAAACGCCGAAACGGTCGCGACTTCGCCAGAAGCGGTCGCCGAGCGCCTCGCTGCCGCGCATTATCTGGCTGATGAAAGCCTGGCGACGGCCATCTTCCTGACGATCCGGCTGGGCAAGCCGCTGCTGCTCGAAGGCGCTCCGGGCGTCGGCAAGACGGAAGCGGCCAAGGCAATGGCCGAACTGCTCGGCCGCGATCTGGTGCGGTTGCAATGCTATGAAGGCATAGACGCCGCGCATGCGCTCTATGAGTGGAACTACCAGCGCCAGCTGCTCGCCATCCGCCATGCCGGCGAGCAAGAAGTCGATATCTATGACGACCGCTTTCTGATCGCCCGCCCGCTGCTGCAGGTCCTGAAGGCGCCGGAGCAGCGCATCCTGCTGGTCGACGAGATCGACCGTTCCGACCACGAATTCGAGGCGCTGCTGTTGGAGTTTCTTTCCGACTTCCAGATCAGCATTCCCGAGCGCGGCACCATCCGCGCCACCGCACAGCCGATCGTCATCCTGACCTCCAACCGCACCCGCGAACTCGCCGAAGCGCTCCGGCGGCGTTGCGTCTATCACTGGATTGGCTATCCCGATGCCGAGCGTGAGGCGGCCATCATCATGCTGCGCGCCGGCGATGTCGCAGAGGCAACGGCACGCGCCGTGGCCACAGCCGTGCAGACCATCCGCGCGCGTCCACTCGCCAAGCCGCCCGGCATCGCCGAGGCGGTCGAATGGGCCAATGCCGCGACCATTCTCGAAAAAGGCGGCAGTCCATGGCCGGAAGCCTTCCGCCGCGCCATCGGCGTGCTGATCAAGGACGAGGAGGATCTGTCCTACATCGCGCCCGAGCTCGGCCGGATCGTCGACGAGGTGCTGGCGTGAGCCGCGACGTCATTCAGCAACGCGGGCGGGGCAGCGCCCCCCTCTGTCCTGCCGGACATCTCCCCCGCGCCGCAACGCCCTTGCTCAGCTTCGCTCGCCTGCTGCGCCGCTACGGCTTCGCTATTGCCCCGGAACAAGTCTCCCGCTTCATGCAGGCCGTGACCCTGCTGGGGCCGCGCTCGATGGCGGACATCCGTGAGGCGGCCCTGGCCACACTAGCGCCGCCGCCTGACCGCCGCGACGAATTCGAAGCGCATTTCCAGAGCCATTTCTATGGCAACGCGTCAGCTGTGATCGAAGGCGATGCAGACGAGGAAACGCGCATCAAGGATCATGGCGGTGCCGACGACGAACGGATCGAGGCCGAGCAGAAACAGGAAGGCGGCGAGTTGTCTTCCGCCCTGGAGCAGTTGAGCTCGCGCGACTTCCAGCGCGACGACGACAGTCTGACCGCGTTTCGCCGAAAGCTGTCATCGGCCCTGCCCGCCCGACGTTCCTTCCGCACCGTGCGTACCCATTCGCGCGGCAAGCTCGACCTGCGCCGCTCGCTCAGGGAAATCGTCGGCGCAGATGGCGATGTCCCCTCGCCGCTGCTGCGCCGCCGCCAGACCGTGCCGCGCAAACTGCTGCTCTTGATCGATGTCTCCGGCTCGATGAAGCTGCACACCGCCGACTATCTCAAGCTGGCGCATGCCGCCGTGCAGGGCGCGGACCGCGCCGAGATCTTTACCTTCGGCACGCGGCTCACCCGCATCACCTCGGCATTGCGCATCCGCGACCGCGATCAGGCGCTGGCGCGCGCGGCGGCCCAGGTCGACGATTGGGATGGCGGCACCCGCATGGGACCGACCCTGCTGGCATTCCTCTCGGTGCCGCGCTTTTCGTCGTTCACGCGCGGCGCCGCGGTCGTCATTCTCTCCGACGCGCTGGAGCGCGGCGACCATGCCGAACTGGAGATTGCCATGCGCAGGCTTAGCGCCCGCGCCTTCCGGCTGTCGCTGGCGACCCCGCTGGCCGGCGATCCGCGCTTCCAGCCGGCGACAGCGGCGCTGCGCGCCATCCTGCCCGACCTCGACGATCTGGTCGACGGCTCGTCGCTGGCCGGCCTCACCGATTTCATCCTGTCGCTCGCACGCCCCGCCCCGGCGGCCGCGACCATCTGGAAAAGGGTATCGTGATGCAGAAAGCCATCGACGCGCATTTCCACATCTGGCGCCAGAAGGACCAACCATGGCTGGTCGGCCCGATGGTGCCGCGCATCTTCGGCCCTTACGAACCGATCCGCCGCGACTATCCGATCGATGAATTTTTGGCCGACCAAAAAGGTTCGGGCGTCGAAAAAGCCGTTTATGTCCAGACCAATTGGGCCAAGGAGGATTTCGAGAAGGAGGTCGCCTTCCTGCAGAAGACCGCTGACGAGACCGGCTGGCCGCACGCCATCGTCGGCTATGCCGACATGACGGTGGACGATGTCAGGCCGCAGATCGACCGGTTGATGAAATACAGGCTGCTGCGCGGCGTGCGCATGCAACTGCACTGGCACGAGACCCCGGCCTTCCGCTTCGCCGCCTCGGCCGACCAGGTGATCGACCCCAAGGTCCGCGCCAACGTCGCGCGGCTGAAGGATTACGGCCTGTCCTTCGACCTGCAGCTCTTCCCCGCCCAGATGAAGGACGGGCTGACGCTGGTCGGCGAAAACCCGGAGACGAATTTCATCCTGACCCACGCCGGCATGCTGACCGGCATGGAACCGGAAACCACCGAAGCCTGGAAGGCCGGCCTGCGCACGCTGTCGGCGGCGCCCAATCTCTACGCCAAGCTGTCTGGCCTCGGCACCTTCGTTCACCGCAACGACCCGGCGCTGATCGCCTACATCATCGACAATGCGATCGATATTCTTGGCAGCGACCATCTGATGTTCGGCTCGAACTTCCCGATCGAGAAGCTCTGGACCGGCCACGCCGAACTGATCAAGGCGCACCGCGATGCGGTGGAGAAGCATGGCACGGCGGCGGAAGCCGACATTTTCTGGAACGCGGCGGAGAAGGTTTACAGGCCGGTGTAACGCGTCTTTCCTCACTTCACCTCGAACTGTGGATCGACCGGGATCTGCATTGCCGTCACCAGATGGTTGGTCTGTCCCGCCAACCCGATGATCGACACCAGTTCGCCATGCTGTGCGTCTGTCATGCCCTTGGCGCGCGCCGCCGCGGTGTGCGAATGGACGCAATAGGAGCAGCCATTGGCGGTCGACACCGCGATGTAGATCATCTCCTTGGTCAACGGATCGATCGCACTGTCTGCAACCATCACCGCCTTGAGCTGTTCCCAGATACGCTTCAGCGCCGCAGGATCATTGGCCAGCCCGCGCCAGAAATTATTGACGAAATCGGATTTGCGCGTCGCGCGGATGTCGTCGAACACCGCCTTTAAGGCCGGGATTTTCTCCACCTCGGCATCGCTCAGGAGTCTGGTGGTGGCCATGGTGTTTCCTTTCGTTTTTTCGATGCCGGACGTTTGAATCGGACGCTGAACAGCCGCCGCTATCCATTCACTTCATTCGCCTATTCGCCTTTTGCGGCGCAAACGGCACCGCGAGGGTATGTCGAGATTCAAGTCAAGCTGGCGTTTGCAGGCCGGCCTCACCTGAATACCGACACACCCTCTAATGCACCGCCGCATACATAATCTTCTCCTCCGTCGCCTCCGCCGGCGAAAACTCTTCGACGATGCGGCCTTGGCGGCAGACCAGGATCCGGTCGGACAGGTTCATGATCTCCGGCAGGTAGGACGAGATGACCACGACGGCCAGACCCTCGTCTGCCAGCCGGTTGATGATCTGGTGAATCTCGGCGATGGCGCCGACATCGACGCCGCGCGTCGGCTCGTCGAAGATGACGACGCGCGGCTTTTGCACCAGCCCCTTGCCGATAACCACCTTCTGCTGGTTGCCGCCGGAAAGCTCGACCACGCGCGCATTGTCGTTGATCGCCTTGATATTCAGCGTCTTGGTCCATTCGGCGGAGAGCGCGCGCATCTCCTGCTGATTGATCACCCAGCCTTTTTCGCGGCCGGCCGCCAGCAGCCCGCCGAACAGGTTCTCGGCAATGCCCATCGTCTCGAAAATACCTTCGCTCTTGCGGTCCTCCGTGACGTAGACGATGCCGTCGGCCACCGCTTCGCTCGGCACGAGATAGCGCACCGGCCTGTCGTCCAGCTCGATCGCCCCGCCGCGCAGGAAATCGCGTTTGTAAATGCCGGACACGATCTTGAACGTCTCGGTGCGGCCGGAGCCGATCAGCCCGAAGACGCCGGTGATCTGGCCTTCGAAGATCGAGAACGAATTGTTGCGCACGACATTGCTCATTGAGATATCCTGCACCGACAGCACTTTCTTGCCCGCCTTGCGCAGCTTGGCCTCGTCGCGCTGGCGATAGATCTGCCCCGATAGCGTGCGCCCGACCATGGCGGCAACGATCCGGTCGCGATCGAAGGCCGACGTGTCGTCGGTGATGACCAACTCGCCGTCGCGCAGGATGGTGATGCGGTCGGCAATCAGCAGCGCCTCCTCCAACGCATGGCTGATGAAGACGATGGAGACGCCGCGCGCCTTGAGCCGCCGAATCAGCGCGAAGAAGTGCCGCTTCTCCTCCGGCGTCAACGTCGCGGTCGGCTCGTCGAAGATAATGATCTCGGCATTGTGGTGCACGGCGCGCGCGATCTCGACCATCTGGCGCTTGGCCGCGCCAAGCGTCGCCACCATGGCGTTCGGGTCGACCGGAAAATTCAGCGACTGCAGGAACTGCTGCGCCGAAATGTAGGTGCCGCGCAGCCGGTTGAGGAATTTCTCGGTGCCGAGATAGAGGTTCTGCGCCACCGTCATCGACGGCACCAGGCTGGTCTCCTGGAACACCATTGCGATGCCCGCCTCGAGCGCCGCATGCGGCGAGGCGTAAGCGATCTCGCGTCCCTTGTGGAACATCTTGCCCGAACTGGCGTCGACCACTCCGGCGATGATCTTGGTCAGCGTCGATTTTCCAGCGCCGTTTTCGCCGAGCAGCGCGTGGATCTCGCCCTTGCGCAATTCGAAGCTGACATTCTTGACCGCGGGCACGCCGCGATAATTTTTGGTGACATTCTCCAGGCGCACGATTGGTTCCATCAAAACCCCCCGGCATCGACAGCCAACACGCAGTCGCCGCCCTTCGAGGCGACGAACAGTTTGCCATCTTTTTCAACCACGCTGCAAATGCCGTGACGTATGCCGTTGGCGCGGCTGTGCAGGCTGAACCGAGGCTGCATGTTCTGGTCGAGCCTGACCACCAGACCGTAGGAGCGGCTCGGCGACCAGGGCTTGTGGATGCCCATCGTGCGGATGCCGCCGCATTGCAGCGGTTCGAGGAAGCTGCGGCTTGAGGCCAGAGCCGGTGCGATCCAATAGGCCGGCGGCACCTGCTCGATCATGTCCTGACGGTAATGCGTCTCCTGCAGCACGAATTCGATCAGCCGGTTGCGCGGCGCAAACAGGGTCAGCCACGCGCCGCCATCGGCTGCCGGCGACAGCCGCGCGGGATAGCCGGGCAGATGGGTCAATACCATCGAGCGGCTGGCGCTTGCCGCATCGAAGCGGATGAGCTGATGGCGCCAGCTCTCGCTGACCAGCACATCCCCCCCGACGGGATGGAGCCCATAGGGAAAGGCGATGGCGCCGGCCACCTTGCGAAAGGTCCCGCCTGCCGCATCCTGCTTCCAAAGCGATCCGGACGCGCCTTTCTTCATCAGGTCGGCCGCCCATTGTGATGGTGCGAATTCGGCCGAACCATTGGCCAGCCACAGAGCGCCGTCATCGGCATAGGCGAGCGCGTTGATGCAGCTGACACCGGCCGGTAGCGAAACATCCCTGCCGCCGACCAGCAGCTTGCTGCTTTCCAATCCGACCGTCAGCTCGCCCGATGGCGAGAGCGCCAGCGCGGAAATGGTGGACGAAAAGGTCTCGACCAGCTTGGGCGCGATTCCGGCGGCAATCGAATAGACTGCGTTGCCGCTGGAAACGAGCAGCTTGTCGCCAGCACTCAGCAGGTTGTCCGGTTCGGCCAGTTCGGCAAAAGCCGGCGCATCGTCGAGCTGCGTGTTGGGTCGGAAAGCGCCATCCAGCGGCGGGATGGTGACGGCCTTGCCGCGAAAGATATCCAGGACCGGATCGAGGATCATGGCTTTACTCCCCAATAGGAAGCCGGGCTGGTCCAATTCGGGTCGGCGCCAGCAATCTTGTAGCGGCCGATGCGGTTGTTGAGGATGCCGCCGACGAAGAGATATCCCTTGTGCTCGCGCATCGAGGTGACCATCGGATGCGCGCCGCCCGAGAGGTCGCCCAACGCCTCGACGATGTCGCCCTTCTCCGTGAATTTCACCACGCCGCCGGTGTTGATGTTGGGGAACAGCCATTCGTCCTGCGGCAGCCGGCGTGTCATGCGCTTGCGCATGTCGGGGTGGCGCAGCGAGAGATCAAAACTCGGGGTGCGCATGCCGAGCCACGCCATCCAGTAATTGCCGTCGGAAGCGCGGTTGATGTTGTCGGGGTAGCCCGGCATGTCCCGGATGACGCATTCGGCGGTGCCGGCCTTCGGCCCTTCCAGCCAGTAGCGATGCACACGGCAGGCCCAGCTCTCGGCGAAGAACAGCGACTTGCCGTCATGCGCCATGCACACGCCGTTGGTGTAGCGGTAGCCGTCGAGCAGCGTCCTGGTCGATGCGTCCTTCGGGTCATAGACCAGAAGACGGCCGGTGGCGCGGTTCTCGATCGAATCCAGCGCCCAGTCATGCGCGTCGTAGCGCTTGGTCGAGTCGGTGAAATAGATGCGGCCGTCCGGTGCTATGTCGCAGTCGTTGGGATCGCGCAGCCGTGCGTCGTCGACGACCGATGTCCAGGAGCGCGACGTTTCGGCCGACAGGCGTTTGACCTCACGATCGGGCGAGACGGAATAGAGCCCCATGGCGCCGACACAACTGATCAGATTGCCTGATTTGTCGAAGGCAAGGCCGAGCGGAAAGCCGCCGATATGAGCGAACACTTCCGACTTCACATAGCCCGGCGCGAAGAAGCGGACGATCTCGCCATGGCGCGTGCCGCAATAGAGGTGGTCGTCACGGTCGAGAATGACATCTTCCGGTCCCTCCAGTTCGCCGAGCCCGATATGGTCGGCGCCCGACAGCCTGTCGTCGAGTTCGTATGATGTGCCGGAGCCGGGCGCCGCCGACTGCGTCTCGCCCATCCTGAGATAGACCGGCGCGACATAGACCTCGTTCAGCACCTTGTGGCGGTTCTTCAGCCAGCGGATGTCGATCGTCACCGCCACCGCCAGCATGATGCCCAGCACCATCTGGTTGGTGCCGGTACCGTAGCCCAGCCTGATCAGGCCGTTGGTCATGGTCAAAACGATGATGGCGCCCATCAGCCCCTTGATCACCGAGCCGCGCCCGCCTCCGAGGCTGACGCCGCCGACCACCGCCGCGGTCAGCGCCATGATCTCGAGGTTGAGGCCGGTGCCCGGCCCTGCTCCGCTCAGCCGGCAAGCTATGAGGAAGCCGCCGATCGAGGCGCAGAAGCCTGAGAAGACATAAGTCATGAACACGGTGCTGCGCACACGGATGCCGGCATTGTGGGCAGAGCGCCGGGAGCCGCCAACCGCCAGCACATGCCAGCCGGGCCGCGAGCGCGTCAGCGTGATATGAGTGACGATGGCGAGGATAATGGCCAGCCACACCGAGACCGACAGGCCCCAGAAGGTGCCGTCGCCGATGAAGTCGAGCACATCGGAGGTGGCTTGGGACAGCTGCACATCGGCGGCATAGGTGGTGACCAGGATGTCGAACAGCGCCCGCCCGAAAATGAAGGTCACCAGCGTGGTGAGGAAGGCGCGCAGCCTGAGGTATCCGACGAGATAGCCGTTGACGGCGCCGAAGACGAGGCCGGCGGCAAGCGAAGCGGCCAGCGCCAGCCAGATCGACTGTTCGAGGATGAAGAAGACATAGACGGCCGAAAAGCAGGACAGCGCAAAGATCGAGCCGACCGACAGGTCGATGCCGCCGCCAAGCATCACCACCGTCATGCCGGTGACGACCATCGAGAATTCACCGAGCTGGCGGGTCGATTCCTGCAGCGAGGTCAGTTTGAAGAAGCCCGGAATGATCGAACCGAACACGCCGAGTGTTGCCACCAGTGCCAGGAAGGGAATGGCATTGTCGGTCCAGCGCTTGGTCAGTATCTCGCCGACCAGATGGTCGGGCACGAGATTGTAGCGCCAGGCCTGGAGGCGTTCGCGAAAGGACATCAGGTCACTGCTATTGCGAGAGAAGAGAAAAAGGTGGCCGGGTAATCGCTCCGGAGCAATTCTCAACTTCGCCGCTGCCCCTCATCCGCCTGCCGGCACCTTCTCCCCGTGAAGACGCCCCCTCTCCCCGTTTTCACGAAGAGAGGGTAAGGTGAGGGGCAGCGCTGAGGTTGGCGATTGTCCACGTACAACCCGGCCGCCATGTTGATATCAGGCGTAAACTCGCGACCTACTTCGCCGCGGCTTCCGCTTGCAACGCCTTCAGGTCCCAGCAGCTGTCGGGCTTGAGGTCGGCCTTGGTCGTCGCCTTCTCCAGCGTGTAGATGTAGGTGTGCGACGTGCCGGCCGGCTGGCCGCTCTGCAGCAGGAACTTTATGATGGCATTCATGTCGCCCGACTGCCGGGCAAGGTCGGTCATGACAACCGCGCCATAAGTGCCGTCCTGCAGCTTGTCGCAGTCGGCCGCCTTTTCGCCGCCGCCGGTGGTGACCAGGAAAACCTTGCCGTCGAGCTTGGCGTCACGGATCGCGGCCGACGCGCCGGTAGCATCACCATCCCAGAAGTCGATGATCGAGCAGATGTCGGGGTTCTGCTGCAGCATCGTCGTCGTGACATTGCGCGAGGTGGTCGCATCCCAGTTGGAGTCGGGCTTGGCCACGACCTGAAACTCGGGATGCTTTTCCAGTACCTTCATGATGCCGGCGTACTGATAAAGGCTGGAGGAGTTCGCTTGATCGCCCTGCACAAGGCCGATCTTTTTGGACGAGTTCTCGCCGCAGCCCTTGATCGCGGCTTCCGCCTCGAGTTGGCCGAGCCGGTCCCAATCGCTGCCGACAAAGGCATCGGCCGGGAAATTGGCGGGATTGTCGACCAGGATCACGTAGGTGCCGGCTGCCTGCGCCTTCTTCATCAGCTTGGAGTAGGAATTGAGGTCGGGCGCGTGGATGATCAGCACGTCAGGCCTGGTGTCGGAGGAGATGGCATCGGTGATCGCCTGCGCGCCGGCATCGACGACCCAGTTCGGATCGCGCGTCTCGAACGTGCCGCCCCAGGCCTCGACTTCGGTCTTCAAATAGTGCGCCCAGCCCTGCGCCAGGTCGAAGCCCATCGCCAGCGGCACCAGCATGACGCGTTTGCCCTTGAGTGCCTGCGCATAGGCAGCGGGGCCCGGATCGTCGGCAGCGAAGCTCGGCGCCACGAACGCGGTGACCGCAAGCGCCGTCGCGGCGGCCATCAATGTTTTGATCAGTTTCATGTCACATCCTCTGGTTGGTCGTTGTTATTTACGGCCGGCCCCAACCGTCCGCTTTGGTCTAGTCTTCCTGTTTGAGCATGATCTTTTCCGAAAAGTTCCCACTTTTCGGGATCATGCTCTAGATGTCGCCCTGCTGCGCCGTCTGTTCGTCACGCGGATTGATGATGCCGTCGACGATGATGGCACCGAGCAGGATCGCCGCCTTGATCAGGTTTTGGTAGAGCAGCGGAATGTCGATGATGGTCATCGCATTGAGCAGGATGCCGATCAGCGCCGCTCCGACCAGCACGTTTCGCACCCCGCCTCGTCCGCCCGAAAGCCCGATGCCGCCGATCACCGCCACCAGCACGATGTCGTAGAGCAGCGTCGAGTTGACGACGCGGGTGTTGATCGAATGCAGGCTGGCCGCTGTCAGCAGGCCGGCGATCAACGCCACGAAGGCGGAAAGCACATAGCGCAGCACCAGCATCGGCCGCACTGGAATACCGATGTTGCGCGCGGCGACCGGATTATCGCCGGCGAAATAGATGTAGCGGCCCCATTTGGTGTAGCGCAGGAACAGGAAGAACAGGAAAGCCAGTGCAGCGAAGACGAACACCTCGATGGGAATGTCGAGGAAGCGCAGGCCGCCAAGCAGTTCCACCCAATGGCCCTGCGGCACCGGAACCGCATCCTGCGTGATCAGTTGCGAGCGCACATAGCCGAAGACGAAGGAGCCGGTGGCAAGCGTCACGAAGATCGCCGGCACGTCGGCGTAAGCGACGAGAAAGCCGTTGAGCAGGCCGATGGCGAGCACGCCGGCCAGCACATAGGCGAAGGCGAGCCCGTCAGGCGTTCCTGAATTCATCAACTGCAGATACCAGGCGACCGACATCGCCATGATCGCCACCGCCGAGAGGTCGATGCCACGGCCAATGATGACGACCGCCATGCCCAATGCCAATATGCCCAGTACCGAGACCGAACGAACGATGGCAACGAGATTGTTCGGAGCGATGAAGCCCGGCAGGCCTATGGCCGCGGCAATGAACAGCATCACCGCTATGGCAAAGACAATACCTTCCTGGTTCAGGCTCTTGAAACTCGGCCGACCGATCGCGTTCATTGTCTGTCTTCACCCCGGCGGCAGCGCTGCCGCCCCTGGGAAGAAAGCTAATCGGCTCAACGTCGGTTCGTCAAATGAATCCGCGTTCAAAACACGGACTGCCGACGAGACTCGCGATGTGGACGCATTGATTGCTGATGCTGGCGCAATGCCCGGAAACTTCAGCACTTTTGGCAATTGTTTGCGCCATCCCTGCGTCTTGCGCAAGCACGACACCAAGGCGCAAGGCGAAGATGGAATTTAACCCTGCGGTGGATGGGAAAATTCGATTTCAGTTCCCGGCCATGTGGCCGGAAACCTCGGCGCCGGCGGTCCTCGGCAACACCAGGAAACGGAACGACGCCACCAGCCCGATGACGCCGATCACCAGGAAGGTGACTCGAAAATCGACGAGGTCCAGCGCCGGCTGGGCCCTGGCGATCTGCGACAGGTTGAGGATCGCCGCAGCTATCGCCACACCGAACAGCATTGCCACCTGCTGCAGCATCGAGGACAGGGTCGCCGCCGAGCTGCGCTGCGCCGCGGCGATATCGGCGAAGGCCAGCGTGTTCAGCGCCGTGAACTGCATGGAACGCGACAGGCCGGCGATCAGCATCAGCCCCACCACGAGCGCCTGCGGCGTCTGCGGCGAGATCGCCGCGCAGGCCATGATCGATGCGGACGCAATGACGCCGTTGACGACCATCACCGAACGAAAGCCGAAGTGGCGCAGCATCGGCGTCGTCACCGTCTTCATCCCGAGATTGCCGAGGAAATAGGCCAGGATCATCATGCCGGCATCGACCGGGCTCATGCCAAAGCCGACCTGGAACAAAAGCGGCAGCAGGAACGGCGTGGCGTTGATCGCGACGCGGAATATGGTGCCGGCCGCAAGCGTCGAGATGGCGAAGGTCAGCACCTTGAACGAGGACAGGTCGAGCAGCGGATGGGGCGCGCGCCGGAGATGCCGCACCGCCAACCAGCCGATGACGATCCCTGCCGCGACCAGCAGCACCGTCGGCAGCACGCCGTCGTCGGGATGCGCGATACGCTCGAGGCCGCAGAGAAGGCAAGCAAGTCCCGCCGATGTCAGGAAGAAACCCGGCCAGTCGAGTGGCTTGGGATCGGCTTCACGGTCACCGGGGATGAAGCGGGCGACCAGCGCCAGCCCGATCAGCCCAAGCGGGATGTTGATGAAGAAATTCCAGTGCCAGGAGAGATAGGTGGTGATGAAACCGCCAAGCACCGGACCAACGACAGGCGCGAACAGCGCCGGCCAGGTGATGAGCGCGGTTGCGTTGAGCAGTTCCGATTTTGACGCGTTGCGCAGCACTAGGATGCGGCCGACCGGCGTCATCAATGCGCTGCCCAGCCCTTGCGCGGCGCGCGCCGCGACGAACTCGGTGAGATTCTCGGAGAAGCCGCAGGCGAGCGAAGCCAGCGCGAACAGTGCGATCGCCATCAGGAAGATGTTGCGCGCGCCGAACCGGTCGGCGAGCCAGCCCGACAGCGGCACGAACACCGCCATGGTCAGCATATAGATGGTGATGCCGATGCTCATCGCCACCGCCGGCACGCCGAAGGAGGCGCCCATCTGCGGCAGCGACGTCGAGATGATCGTCGAATCCAAGAGCTGCATGAAGAAGGCAATGGCGACAATCAGCGCCACACGCCGCGAATTGCTGGCTGGGTCGGCTGAAGCTTCAATCTCGGGAATGGCAGTCATGACGGACCGCTTTGAACAGCATTTGACCGACGGCGTCCAGATCCGTGTCCATTCGCGCCGGCCGGAAAAGCCGCGACGGCTTTGCCGCCAGGCTCTCCACCGATCTCGGCAAGCCGGTCAAGGCTGTGGCCGACTGGCAAAGTTGCGTCGAGGGCGCCGACATCGTCGTCGAGGCCTCGCGGCTGCCGAAGCCGCAGCCGCTGCTGAAGACCGATTGGATCAAGCGTGGTGCGCTGGTCGTGCCCTATGGCACGATGAGCGCGGTCCGAAATACCTGTCGCCGGTCGGCGGCGCATCGGCCGGCTTCGTGCCGCTGCAGAAGACGGTAACATCGATCCTGGCCGCCATCCGCCACAAGGCCAATCCGGTGATGCTCGATTTCCTGCCCGTCTCCGAGGGCGTCGAGGACCATCCCACGCAGACGCCGCTGGCCGTTTCGAAATGCGCCGCCATGATTGCACTGTGGCGCCGGTTGATCGCCTTCGAACTGATGGCGGCCGCCCAGGCCGTCGATCTGCGCGACGGGCTGACGCTGGCGCCGCGCACAGCCGCTATCCATACGGCGATACGCGCGCTGGTGCCGGCGCTGAAGGAGGATCGGCCGCTCGGCATCGAAGCCGAAGCGCTGCATACAGCGCTTGCCAGCGACAGATGGCAGCCGACCTTAGCCCCGACCGACCTTGTCCAGGAACAGGCGTAGCTCGGCCGGGTCCATGTGCACCACATGCCTGTCCTCGGGATAGACGCCGCTGTTGACGTCGGCGACATATTCGGAGAATGCAGCCACCCGCTCCGCCTGCAACCGATCATATTCAGCGGCGAAGTTGCGATAGACCTTGGAGTGTCGTGGCATGTGGCCCCGATTCTGCCCGAGGATATCTTCGGCGAACAGATATTGCGCGTCGCAACCGGTGCCCGCGCCCATCGACAGCATGATCAGCGAGGTACGCTCGGAGATCGCCTTGGCGACCTCGACCGGCACCACTTCGATTTCGGCGCCGATGGCGCCGGCGGCCTCGAGCTGTTTCACCGCTTCGAACACCTGCATGGCGGCGCCGGCGGTCTTGCCTACCGCCTTGAAGCCGCCGGTCCACGTCGCGCGGGATGGAATGAGGCCGACATGGCCGATGACGGGGATGGCATCGTCCGCCATGCGCTTGATGGTGGCGTAGCCCGCGCTGCAATAGACCGCGTCGGCGCCGGCCTTGTAGAGCCGGAAAGCCCAACGCAGGAAATCATCCGATGTGCCGATTTCGTAGAAATTGTCTCCCGGCATGGTGAACAGGCTCGGTGCCGCATCGCGGTATTGCGGGTTGAGCACGAGTTCCGGCGGCACGGAGACGATATCGACCCCTGCCCGCTCGGCAGCTTCCGCTTCGTCCAGGGTCAGCGCGCGCAGCATGGTCAGCTGACGCTTGCCTTTCATGGCGCGCAGGTCGGCGACGGTCGGTCTCTTTCGGCTCATTAAACGTTCCTCTTTTGCTTGCCGCGGTGCCGGATCGGTGTGCCGCGCTTCAGATCTCGATCATCACCTTGCCAGCTTCGATCTTCACCGGATAGGTCGCAAGATTGACGCAGACCGGCGCGCCCTTGGCCTGGCCGGTCTTATAGTTGAAGCGGCCATTGTGCTTGGGACATTCGATGATGTCGTCCATCACCAGCCCGTCGGCGAGATGTGCCTTCTCATGCGTGCAGAAACCGTCGGTGGCGAAGAATTCATTGTCCGGGGAGCGATAGATCGCGAAGGTTCGGCCACCGTGGTCGAAGCGGATGACATCCTCTTCCTCGACATCGTCCACCGCACACGCTTCAATCCAATCGACCATCTCTGTCTCCCGCAAGCATTCGCGATCCTTATTCAGCCGCCGCCGACATGTCGAACTCATGGAATTCGCCGCGATAGGGCCTGGCCGTCGGCGGCAGCTCGCGCTTGAGGTAGTAGTCCTCGTATTTCAGCTGCCTGAGCAGGACCGGCCAGACCTCGCGATAGGCATGCCACATCGACGGGTTCGGCACGGGCAGGTCGTGCTTGATCAGCTCATGCAGCCTGGGCAGCGCATGATAGGGCACCATCGGGAACATGTGGTGCTCCACATGATAGTTCATGTTCCAGTAGATGAACCGGCTGATCGGGTTCATGTAGACGGTGCGCGTG
>NZ_VFUE01000033.1:0-40634 GCF_006441495.1 Mesorhizobium sp. B2-6-4 | reverse complement strand
CCAGATCGACGACCTGCTGCCGTGGGCCTACATCCGGGCGCCTGAGCTAAAGGCCGTGGCCTGAGAACACCGCTTACGATGAGGTGTTTGACGCCTGCGGATTTCAGAACAGAATCGAGTTCGGTTTCGTAGAAACCGCTGAATCGCGTTTTATAGAGGACGACATCCCCAGCCTGTGGCTTGAGGCCGTTGACGACCTCTGTTCCCCAGGTGTCGCGGATCAGAATCCGGCTCTCGCTGCCATCCGGGGCTGTCATGTTCGCGCCCACCCCGAAGATCTGGAGATGTCGAATACGGTTGGGGGCGTCCGACGTTCCAAGGTCCGAGAGGTCGCGATGATATCCCATCTTCAGGTAGACGATGGGCATGCTCAATTCGCGAGCGGCAGCTATTACGCTGGCAGTAGGGCCTACAGCCCGTTGAATCCCGGAGATATCGATTCCGGCTCTGTCGAACATTCCACCGTTGGAGCCGAAGTCATTCTGCATGTCCACGACGAGTACGGCGGCGTCAGCGGGATCAATTGAAATAGGTTGAGGCTTGGCGTCGATGACAAATGGATGCATTTCGTCCTCATCCCTGCTTGCAGCCTAACAACAGTGGTTACGACCAGTCTGCTATCTATCCGCCTCAAAAGCCGCAGGCCGCCGCGCAACGGCGATCCTACCCCCTTAGCCATGCCGCACGTTTGGCATTTGACGCCAGCCAAAGCCGCATCGCGCTTGGCTGCGAGGCCGAGCGATAGATCTTCTGATGATAGACAAACTCATAGGGCCACAGCTCAAGCGTTCGGTTCGCGAAATGCGTCAGCACCCAGGTGATCGCCGCCGCCGCCAAAATGAAGGCGCTCATCGATAGGACAACATTGCCGGAAAAAAGATGGGCGCGGGAAAACAGCGAGCGTGTCAGAAGATACGTGTAGGGATGCACCAGATACAGGCTGTAGCTCACCGTTCCGAAGTATCGAAGCAGCCGATTGCCAAGGAGTAGTGCCGTCAAGCTGTTCCGCGACACTGCAAGGCAGAAGTAGAGCCCCGTCGCGACCATGAGCAAGGGAAGCTCGGCATTTTGGAAATCGGACCAGTGATAGTCATAATGGCCGCGGCTGGCCAGAAAGACGCAAGCTGCCAGCGCCCCGCTCTCGGCAAGCCGATGGCGGCCCCGGTTTACCCATTCAAATCGGTCGTAGGCAAGGCGGATCAGCCCGCCGGCAAGAAAATACAAGGCGATCGGGTACCGGGCGATAAAGAGCGCCGCGAGAAGACCGAGCGCAATTGTGCCGAGTCTGGTTGGGCGACGAACCGTCAGGAAAACGAACGCTGCCGTAAACACATAGAACCAGACCTCGAAGGTCAGGCTCCACGCGTTCGGCGTCAATTGCTCGGTATGGGTTGCAAGGTTCAGGAATGTCAGTCCTGCCAGAACCGCTGTGAGATTGTTGGTTTCGGGATAAAAGTTGGTGGTTGCGTTCAGCAAGATGAAAAGCAGGCTTAGCGCGAAAAACAGAGGGTAGAGGCGCAGGAACCGTCGGGCAGCAAACTGAGCGGGACTATAGCGTATCGCACTGGGCAGGATGACGAAGCCACTGATTACGAAGAAAAGGCAGACTCCGAAGGTGCCGAAATTCCAGAAGGGCGTAATGCGGTCGACATAGGCCGAATTGGAGGCGTAGACGTGCTCCGCCGTGCCGCCCAGGAGGTGAGCGAAGAAGACCATAAGAGAAGCAATGCCGCGCAACCCATGCGCGGCTACATTGAACGAATTGTCGCCAGCCGGCTTCGCTGACGCTTCGACGGGAAAATGCTGCGGACCCGATGAGTTCTGAGGATGGAGATGTGCAACGGTCATCTGAGCCTTCAAGTTGGATCCCGCAGACCATTTCACCGTACACCATCCCAGGTCTCGCAATGCTCGGGAATTCGAAGGACACCCCCGCCCAAAAGTAGTGGGCTGCCGCAGAAAAACTCCACCGGATGACTAACAGCCGCATTGCGGGACTGACTTAACCCAGGCCCGATGCTGATTGCGGGCGATCGCTGGACCGCAACCGAAGTACGGCTTGACTGACACCGATCGGAATTGGCGAACCCTCGGCCGCAGCCACGAGAGCCGCCCCGTCGAACCGCCCCGCCATGTCGCTTTCTCGAGCCGGAGATCGCCTTTGGGCGACATGCATTAGCGGAGATGGCGGCGGCCCTGCGCGTCGACGATGGTGTTGTCTGCGACATTGGCGCTGATGTGCGCGCCGTTGTGGATCAGGCAGTCGGCGCCGATCTGGACGCCCAGGAGCACCGTTGCGCCCATGCCCACGACGGTCATGGCTCCGATGCCCACTCCGCCGGCCAGGATGGCGCCTGGTGTTAGGTGCGCATTATCCTGAACGACGCTGTCGTGGCAGACTATAGTCCCCTGATTGACGATGACGTTGTTACCGATCGTACAGCGCGGACCGATGCTCGCGCCGGCCAGAATATGGCAGCCATGTCCAATCCTGGTCGCCTTGGAGACGATCGCGGAAGGATGGATCACAGGCGGCAGAACGAAGCCCATTGCGGTGGCGCGTTCATACATTGCCCGCCTCACCTGGCTTGACTGGGCGCCTCCGATGCCGATGAAAGCATAGCGCGTGCCCTCGGAAAGCAAACGCTCCAGGCAGTCTTCCGTGCCGATCACCGAAATACCGCCGCAGACGTGGTGGCCGGCGGGCAACGCTTGATCGGTGCAGCCCAGGATATCGTATCCGGCACCATCGAGAGCATCGATCAAACAGGCGGCGTGGCCGCCGCCGCCGATGATGACGGCCCGCCTGGAGAAGGCGACGGAACTCGGCTCGCCCGGTTCGGCTCTCTTGGCGGCGGATCGGCGACCGGCAGCAGCGCGCACCTCGGCTTCGCCAATGCGGCCATTGGACGGAATGACGTCCGCAAGGTTGACCCCGAGCTCGGATGCGGCCTTGCGGGCTTTAGCCGTTATCGCGACTTCGCTGGCCCCGACATCGGCCGCGCTGGTCTCCCCGACAACGACATTCGAATTTTCGTCGATGATTTTGCAAAGCGTTGCGCCGACAGGAACGAAGTCACCGACCTTGATGTCCAGCAGGCCGACAGTTCCTGCCTCCGGAGCATCTACCTCGACTGCGGCCTTGGTGGTCTCAAGCACGAAAAGAATGGTGCCTTGTTCGACCCTTTCACCTTGTGCGACCCGAATCTCGATGAGCTGGAGATTGTCCTCGTTGGCGTTAACCCGCGGGGCTTCGACAAGCACGGTCATGTACGCTTAGCCTTTCTGGAACAGGTCGATGCAGGCCGCCTGGATGGCGTTCACACCCGGCAGCAGATCGTCCTCCCAGTCGCGGCTTGAGGGAATGGGGTGATCGGGCCCGGTCAATGCGCTGAAGTGCCTGACCCGGCCGATCAGCGCGCGCGCACACTCCGACGCGAAGCCCCAGCCGGGAGAGCCTTCCTCCACCGCGACCACACGCGTGCAGTTGCCGACCTGGCTTCGGACCTCATCGCCAGGGAAGGGCGACAGCTGTTCGACGGCCACCACGGTGGTCGCGATTTCCTCCTCTTGCGCGAGTTTCTTTGCGGCCGCGACAGCGTGCTCGACGCAACCCCCATATGTCAGGATCACGACATCTGCATCCGCCGGGCGTGGAAGCGCGTCGGGTCCGAGCACGGGCCTGGAATACATCACCTTGTTTTCGATGATCAGGTGAGGGGATCGCGACGCGAAGGCCCGATGCAGAAGCGTGCCAGGATCGGCATACTCGTGAGTGGCAAGCACCGTCAGCCCGGGCACGCCGCAAAAATGCTTTTCCAGACTTTGCGAGTGCGTCGGCCCATAGCCGCGCCGTCCGCCCATGGGAGCGCGGATGATGACGGGGACCTCAACCTGATCGTTGTACATCCAGCGGAACTTGGCGACGTGATTGATGATCTGGTCGGCAGCAAGGGCTATGAAGTCTCCGAACATGAGTTCGACGATCACAGGCCGGCCTTTGATGGCCATGCCTGCCGCCATGCCAACAATGCCGCCTTCGCTGATCGGCGTGGTCCAGACACGGTCCTTATAGGCTGACGAAAGACCCTTGGTGACTTTGAAGGCGCCACCGTAGGGGTCAAGGACATCCTCACCCAAAATCACCAGACGGAGATCGGCTCCCATGAGATCGTGTAGCGCGCGGTTGATAGATTCGACGACACGCATGGATCAGCCCCGCGCCAAGGCGGCCGCGGCGGCGGATTCGACCGCGCTGTCCACGACATTCAGGCAGTAGGCGTCGATCTCATCGGCGTTCGCAACGCGCCGGCGCATCGGGGGTATGGGATCTCTGGCTCGAGCTTGCTCAAGACGCTCCGCCGGCCTCGTATCATCTCCCTTGCTGTGGGGGCCGATCCGTTCGGTTCGCAAGTAGAGCCAGCAAGGGCGGGATTCGGCGCGTACATAGCCTACGGCTTCTTGGGCGAGCTCATATATCGCGACCGGATCGTTGCCGTCATAGGCGAATGTGCGGACGCCGAACGGCTCGGCCCTGGCGACGATCGAACCGGAGACGGTCAGATGCTTGGGCGTCGTCTGGGCGATCTCGTTGTCCTCGATCACAAAGACCACCGGGGCGGCGAAAACAGACGCAAGGTTAAGGCTCTCGTATACGGCTCCCTCGCCCATCGTGCCGTCGCCGAGAAAGACCACTGCGACGGCGCCTTCGTCCTTTCGCGCCAGCGCACTACCAACCGCGACGGGTGCGATGCCTCCTTGGATGCCATTGGAGTGGAAGTTGCGGAAGCACAGGTGCTGGCTGCCGCCGCGTCCGCCGCAAATGCCGGTTACACGCCCCATGATCTCGGCTATCAGGCCCTCGACTTCGCCCGAATAGGCAATGAAATGACCGTGGCAGCGGTGGTTGCTCCAGACAATGTCGCGGTCCCGGTCAAGAGCGTTTATCACGCCAACCGCATTGGCTTCCTGTCCAATGGACGTGTGCGTCGTGCCGAACAGGAGACCTTGGGAAAAAAGATCGAGCAAGCGCTCCTCCACGAGCCGGATGAGCATCATCTGCTGATAAAATCGAGCCGCGGCTGGCAGTTCGAATCCGAGCAAACCACGCTCTGTAGGGGCAAGGGTGAGGTTCCGCGCTGCTGACGACGTCACTATCTGCAGCTCTGCCAGAGAAGACGCTGGAACGGTTTCATCCTTCCTGATCGCGCGTTCCTTTGTCATGCTGCCTCGAGCTGGCGCGAAGCCGTAACAAGGATTGACCGCGCCGTCGACGCGGCAGCCATGGTCTCCTCGGTCGTCCAGGACGGGTCGACCAGAAAAGCCATACTCGTTTCACCGAGCTGCCGTGCGATCGGCAGACGTTCGGGCGGCGCTACCCCGGCGTCCGCGAAGGCATGTTCAAGATAGATCTCAGAGCAGCTTCCCGAGAAGCATGGGACGCCGGCCGCATTGATAGCCGCAATCAACTCGTCGCGCGACCATCCGGGGGACAGCATCTCGGGCTTGATATAGAAATAGCATCGGTACCAGGCATGCTTATGCTCCGAACCGAGCTGGGGCGCGTGCAGCATCGGCAATTCAGCAAGCGTCCTCATCCAGATGCTGGCATTTCGCTCGCGTTGGCGAGTCCAGTCGGGTAGGCGCTCGAGCTGCCGCAAGCCAAGCACTGCCTGGATTGATGTCATGCGCCAGTTGGTGCCGATGCTGTCATGCAGCCAGCGAAACCCTGTCGCCCTATGGGGGGCAAAGACCAGATCGTAGTTCTTGCCGTGGTCCTTGAGGCTCCAGGCAGCGAGCCACAATTTCTTGTCGTCCATTGCGACAAGCCCACCTTCGCCGCCCGTCGTGATGATCTTGTCCTGGCAGAACGAGAACGCCGCTATGTCGCCGAAGGAGCCAATCGGTCGTCCGTTGTATTCGGCTCCATGCGCCTGGGCGCAATCTTCGATGACTTTTATGCCGCTGCGCTTTGCGAGTTCCATGATCGGCGCCATGTCGCACGGCCAGCCGGCAATATGCACGACGATCACTGCCTTTGTTCGAGCCGTTATCTTCGGCGCAATCGTCTCGGCGGAAAGGTTGCCCGAACTCGGGTCGACATCCGCGAAAACGGGCGTGGCGCCGGCAAACATGACGCAGGCGGCGGAGGCGACGAAACTGCGGGGCGTGACGATCACCTCGTCACCGGCGCCGATGTGGAGAATCTTCATCGCAAGATCCAGCGCGAGCGAGCCGTTGGCCAGCGCCACCGCGTGACGTCGGCCGAGGCTGCGCGCATAGGCGCGTTCGAAGGTCTTCACATGGTCGCCGGTCCAGGCGTTCACCTGGCCGGATCGCAAAACCTCTACCACATCGGTTATTTGTTCTTCGTCGTAGATTGGCCAGCGTTTCATCGCAGAATACTCCAGCTAGGATTCAAATGACGTTTCGCAGAAGGACAAAGGCCTCGGCCGCCCTCAGATGGGCGGCGGTGCCCCTGACGATCGCAAGCGCCCGCAAGGTTTCGATCGAACGCTCATGCGGGAAATCTCTGATCTGTGAGGCGAACATCGACGCAGCTTCGAGTTTGCGGTCCAGCGTCGATGCGATGTCTATGAAGACGTTCGGCACGAAGCTCGGCGTCACATAGGGGGCATTCCAGTTCGTTTCGGAGACGGTCTCGTAAGCCATGATCGTCCGCGGATATTGAGATTGGGTCGGGCGAGCCGCTACCAGCGATGACAGGAAGATCAGCTGGTGGTCCATGTGCACATCACCGACGAAAGGGATGAGCAACGTATCCGGCACGACATCCCGCAACAGGGTCAGCAGCGCCCTGTTGAGCGTCGCGTGCGGCGTCTCGGCGATCTGCGCAGCCGGCAGATCAAGCCAATGCGTCTGTTGCACGCCCAAACAGGCATGCGCCGCCTTGGCCTCGCTGCGAACCCGTTCCGTCATCTCCTCTGTGAAGGC
The DNA here is from genome assembly GCF_006441495.1 of Mesorhizobium sp. B2-6-4. Lineage (NCBI taxonomy): Bacteria > Pseudomonadati > Pseudomonadota > Alphaproteobacteria > Hyphomicrobiales > Phyllobacteriaceae > Mesorhizobium > Mesorhizobium sp. B2-6-4. The sequence continues at coordinate 33,680 of NZ_VFUE01000033.1, read as the reverse complement.
GGGCGGGCTGCCTCGCGTAACCACTGCGACATGAACTTCTGCGCCTTGCGCAGCCATCCGGGCTATCGTGCCGCCACACCCCAAGACCTCATCATCAGGATGCGGTGCGATCACCAGAAGTCGACCGAGTGCTGGGTTCATGGCCGGACCGTCCCGGCGGGCATAGCCTTCAAAGCATGGTCGACATGGCGGCGGTCGACACGTTCGCCCAACAGTGCCACTTGGACAGTCAGAACCAGTATGTGCAGATCGAGCCACAGGCTGCGGTTGCGCACATACCAGAGGTCGAGCGCTAGCTTTTCGCTGTTGGTGAGGCGGGTATTGCCGTTCACCTGTGCCCATCCGGACAGGCCGGGGCGGACCGTGCCGCGAATACGCCCCAGCTCGCCGAATTCGGCGATGGTGGCCGGGAGCAACGGACGGGGCCCCATGAAGGCCATGTCCCCCCTGGCGATCGAGAGAAGCTGCGGCAGCTCATCGATGCGGACGGAGCGCATCAGCCGCGTGGCCGGCGTCTCACGCAAGGCGTCGGGGAGCAGCATGCCATTTCCGTCTCGCCCTTCGTGCATCGTACGAAACTTGCAGATCACGAACGGGCGACCTTCCAGCCCGCTGCGAGACTGGCGGAAAAACAATGGACGGCCGACACTAACCCAGACAATGGCAGCAGCCACGAGCCATAGCGGCAGGCTGAGAACCAAAAGGATCACCGCTGCGATACGGCTTGGTATGGCCCGGCCAAGCGGAACGCGCGCAGTCCAGCCGCCGGAACGTGCTGTTGGGGTGCTGAGGCCGATCATTGCGACGGTCCGACCTGGACGGAAGAGGTCGTCGCCAAGGCAGTGGCTGAACGGCTTGTCGTGTCCTGGGCGCTATCCAGGCGGTTTATTGACACAAGGATCGTATCTCCGGCCGCAACCGGATCGTCGAGGGTCGCCACCTTTGTGGCGGTCTGGCCATTTACCTTGCGGCGGATCTGGTAGGTGAACGTGATGGAGTTGTTGCTGCGTGTCTGCTCCGCGGCCAGCGAGCTCAACAGCAGGATCTGTTCCTCGGTCGATTCTCGAACCGCGATCAGGCGCTCGATTTCAGAGTTGTGGGCCTGGAGATCCGTCAACGCCGTGTGTGTCCAGGTCTGGGTGGCGTCATCCAGGTCGCGCTGCAACTGGCTCAATTCGCGGCGCACCGTTGATGCCTGATTGTAGATTTCAAGCAGATGGGATTGCTGCGTGGTCGCTTCGCGCTCGGCGTTCGAGAGGTCTGTGATTGTGACGAGACCTTTCTTGTTAAGGCCCCTGATGCGATCGAGATCCGCCTGTGCCGAAGCGATCACTGTCTTTTGTATGTCCGAAAGCTGTTGAACATTGGCGAGGGCAACATTCACTTCTTCGATCCCCGCCGAGAGCTGCTTGCGACGTGTCGTCAGCGCATGTTGATCTGCTTCAAGGATGCGCTGCTCGGTAGGAAGCAGCGTCGCGAGCAGGTTGGCGTTCATGAGGCCCTTGATCTTGGCAGGCAGATCCAGTTCCGAGATCTTGTCGCTGTTTGCCAATTGGGCCTTGATGCGCGCAGCGGCGACCGCCTCCTTGGCGATCTCCACCACGCTTTCATCAAGAGCTCCGCGCAACCGGGCGCGTGTTACGACGCGATCCTCCGCCGTGGCTCCCCCGGTCGACTGGCCGCCCGCAAGCGCCACCGCCTGCTCCACGTTCAGTGCCGGCTGGTAAGGAAACGAGCCCGGCGCCTTTACATCCCCAAGGACGAAGATCGGGCGGAAGCTCACCACCGCAAGAGCTATATGCGGGTCATTGAAGAGTTCACGCTCGATGAATGCCTTACGGATACGACTCAAGGCGTCGGGCACCGTCAGGCCGCCGACTTCAAAGCTGCCGATCAGCGGAATGTTGATCGCGCCATCGCTGGCGACCGTGAGTTGTTCGGCGGGAAGCGCGTCGTCGATGAAGTCAAACGACACCACATCGCCGACCGAAACCTTGTAGTCATCGTCCGCCGCGGCCCAGGCATCAAGCTGGGAAATCAGAATCGCTGCAACCGCAAGGATCGCAATACTGGCGGATCCCAGTGCTTTCGCAAGGAATGTACTGGTCCACGCGCCTGTCGATCGCCTGCTCCGCGCCGCATTGCAATAAGATGCCATGGAAGCCCACCATAGAATTTTCCTGCAAAGACCCTAGCGACACCTGCGCGAGGACAATGAGTCATACCTTTGGTGGAGCGGTGACAACCTTCGGTCTGGTTCCCACCTAATTTGGCTAACTGGATGTCGACTGCAACCAACGTATGGTGCGGCTGGATACTGTCGGACGATTGAATGCTTCCTCAGGGCGGAGCGTTGCAGACAGCTGGGAAGCTTGCGTGCACACAAGTGTTCTTCACACCATTACCAGTCTCGACGTCGGCGGCGCTCAGGTCATGCTTGCCCGTTTTCTTGGCCAGGTCGACCAAAATCGCTTCTCGACTTCAGTTCTGTCCCTGCTTTCACCCGGTCCGGTGGCTGCAAACGTAGAATATACAAGATCGGGGCTCGTTTCGCTCGACATGACGGAACGGCCGCGACCGCGCGATGTCGTTCGGCTGACGCGGTCGATAAGACGGGCGGCCCCTGATCTTCTTCACGGATGGATGTATCACGGCAACGTCGCGGCAACGCTCGGCTCGATGCTAGGGCTCAATTTCTCGCCGGTCATCTGGAGCATCCATCACACGGTTCGAGATCTCGCCGACGAGAAACCATTGACGCGCCAATTGATACGGCTCTCGGCCCGCCTGTCGAGGCGCACCAGCGCGATCTCATATTGCTCGCGCGTCGCCGCCGATGATCACGAGCGCCTGGGCTTTGATCCGCGCCGGAGGGTGGTTATCCCGAACGGGACGGATTGCGATCAATTTTCCCCCTCGGCCGACGCCGGTGCGAAGCTGCGCCGCCTGTTCGGCTTGCCGCCCGGACGGCTGATGATCGGCCATGTGGCACGCTTCCATCCCATGAAGGACCAGGTTAGCCTGGTCCGCGCCATCAGCCGGCTCCTGGAACAGGGATACGACGTTCAGGGCATATTTATCGGGGAGGGACATGCCGACGGCCCGGTGCGGCGCACCGCCCGTGAGCTCGGCATAGACGACCGCATTACCACGCCGGGCATCCGCGCTGACATCGCCGACCTCATGCCGGGCTTCGACGTCTACGCGCTTTGCTCGGCTTGGGGCGAGGCATTTTCCCTTGCCGTAGGCGAGGCGATGGCCAGCGGCGTGCCGGCGGTGGTTACCGCGGTCGGCGACTCCGGCTGGCTGGTCGGCGACAGCGGCGTGGTCGTTCCACCGGGAGATAGTGAAGCTCTGGCCGCCGGATTGATCAGGCTTGTCAGCCTTGAACCGGCCGAGCGCCGCGCCTTGGGTCAACAAGCGCGTCGTCGCGTCATGGAGAACTTCTCGCTTTCCCTTTACGTCGGCAGGCACCTGGAACTCTACGAAGCAGCTCTAGGGCGTCTTCGCCATATCCGATAGGAGCGGCTGGTGGTTGCTGTGCACATGAATGGTCGAGATTCTCCTCGCGCCCCTGTGGACTATGCGATGCGCCGCAAGCGCATCGTCGTCATTGCGAGCCTGACGCGTTCGCTTGTCAACTTTCGTCTCGAATTGTTGAAGGCCATGGTCGCTGCGGGGCATGATGTCATTGCGCTCGCCCCCGATGAAGATGAGCGGGCGATCGCCGGTCTCAAGGCAATTGGCGTGACCTTCCGACAGATTCCGATGGCCAGGACGGGTACCAGTCCGCTGGCCGATTTGCGAACGCTCAAGGCGCTTTACAAGCTCATCCGCGGCTTGGCGCCCGAAATCGTCCTGGCGTATACGATGAAGCCGATCATCTATGGTGGATTGGCTGCCCGCCTTGCCCGTGTACCGCGCCGGTTTGCGCTCTTTACAGGCTTCGGCTTCATATTCAGCGGCAGCATGACGGGACTGCGCGCAACCATTTTGCGCCGGTTGAGTATTGGTCTCTACCGCTCGGCTCTGGTCGGCTGCGAAGCAGTTTTCGCTTACAATGACGCCGACGCTTCCGACATCCGGCGCCATGGGATGGTTTCTGCGACGACGCCGGTGATCATGATCCCGGGTTCAGGAGTGGACCTGACACTGTTTGCCGCAAGCCCCCCACCTTCAGGGCCTCCCGTCTTCCTTCTGATCGCTCGCTTGCTTCGCGAAAAGGGAATTGCCGAGTTTGCTGCCGCCGCGCGTATCCTGAAGACCAAGTACCGCGCTGCACGCTTTCAGATTCTCGGGCCCTTCGATCCCAGTCCCCTCTCCATCTCGAAAGCCGAAATGGACCAGTGGACCAAGGAAGGCGCCGTTGAATATCTCGGCGAAACACACGACGTCGGTCCCTATTTGACCGCGTCCACCGTGTTCGTGTTGCCGTCCTATTACAGGGAGGGCATTCCCCGCAGCGCGCTGGAAGCCTTGTCGACCGGTCGGCCGATAATCACGACCAACGCCCCTGGCTGTCAAGAAACGGTGATCGAGGGCGAGAACGGTTTCCGGGTCGAGCCGCGAGACGTGGAAGCTCTCGCCTCGGCGCAGCGGGCTTTTCTCGAGGATGAGGAACTCGCCGCAAAGATGGGCGCCAACTCAAGAAAGCTCGCGGAAGACCGGTTCGATGTTCACAAGGTGAACCAAACCCTGCTCGAGGCGATGGGGATATAGTCGGCCGCGCCTGATCGGCCGCGCGGCCGATGGCGGTCAAGCAGGAAAATAACGACGAATCTGCTGCCGTTTCAAATAGGCTTTCCGCAGGGCACCACGGGCCTGTCGGAAGGGGTCGACGCGGTTGAACACCCAGCCGATCGATGGACCGCCGGCGAACCGCAGGCGCTCGACAACCTGGGAGAGAGCCTCTTGCGTGGTGTTGTCCCACGCGGCCACGACCACGACGGTATCCACCGAGGCGGCAATCCTGATTGCGTCTTCGACGACGAGCACAGGCGGCGCGTCGATGATCACCACGTCGTATTCGAGCCGGAACGCCTCCAGCAATTTCGCGAATTGGCTGGAATTGAGGAATTCAGGCAAGGTCTGGTCGTCGGCAGATGGCGCCAGCACATCCAGTCGCGGAACTTCAGGAAGCGTCTGAACGATCTCTGCCAGGGTGCAACCACCATGTAGGTAGTCGTTGAGTGTCTTGTCGGCGGGCCCAAACTGCATGGCGCTATGGATGCTGCGGGTTCGCAAATCCAGATCAATCAGCGCTGTCAGGGCGCCGTCCATTCCAGCTGCCACGGCGAGGCCCATGGCCGTCGTTGTCTTGCCTTCCTGTGGTAGTCCTGAACTGACCAGGATCACCTGTTTGCTCCGGCCACCGTTCATCCGGGTGCAGGCCATGTACAGCGACCGGAAGGCATCGGAGAAGGCCGACCGTGGTTGCGACAACAAGGTTTCAAGAGGAGGCGTGGCGCGTTGCAGGAATTTCTTGGGCAGTTGCGGAATCGACGCCAGCAGTGGCGCACGGATAAGCTTCGATACCCGTTGTGACTCGCGTATTCTCACATCCATGCTTTCAAGCGTCAGCACAAGGATCAGGGCTAGGATCAGCGACGCGGCGAAACCGCCTGCCGTCATCAAACGAAGTTTGGGAAAGGAAGGGCTCGTCGGAATCTCGGCAGCGGAAACCGTCCGCACGCCGGGCTCGACCGCCTCGGAAAACGGATCGAGGCTGCCAAGCCTGCCTGATACGAGGTCGTAGAGCTTCTGCTCGGTCGACAATTGGTTGTTCAGTTCCCGAAGCTTCGCTTCCGCCAGGCTCCTTTGCCGTAGTTGCTCGTTGGACTCCTCCAAAGTCTTCGCGAGTTGGTTGACCCTGCCTTCGTTGACGCGGACGTCGTTTTCCAAGATTGCGATCGTACGCAGCATCTCCTGAGAGATCATCGCGCGGACGGCCGCTACTTTTGCATCCGCCTCCTGGACCAAGGGATGATTGCGCCCGTAGTTGCTGGCCAGTTGCGCGCGATCCCTCATCGCCGTCGCTTCGTCGTTGCGCAGGGACGTCAGGAAGTCCGATGAGAGCAGGGGATCGACGTTGGCGCCCGCGTCGCCGGTCTTGGCCGCCAGCCTGACCTGGGCGAGGCGCGCCTGCGCTTGCGTGTATTCACCTCTAGCGGTGCTGAGCTGCTCGTTGCTTTGCTGGATCGAGGCGCGCAGCAGATCATCGCGTGGATCGCTGGATACGCCGTGTTCTCGCGCATACTGGGCGATCTGGCCTTCTATGGCGGCTATCCGTGACGCAAGCTCCGTCGATTGCTGCCTCAGAAAGCTAACGGCGTCCTTGATGTCCTGCCGCTTGTTGTCCCGGGACCATTCCACGAACAGTTTGGCCGTCGCATTGGCTATCAGGGCCGCCCTCGACGCGTCGTCATTGAAAAAGGAGATCGTCATCGCCGAGCTCTCTCCGGACCGGTCAACCGAAACGCTCGACAGATACGATGAAATCGCCCGATCTTGCTGAACCCCCTTCGATGGCAGCGACGCGGGATCCTGCGGGTCGGCGCCGGCGACAAGGCTCCATAGCGCTCGCGGTATCGAGACGATCAAGCCGACGGCCTGTGACAGCAGTCCAGGGCCCGAATCCGAAGGGGAAGCTCGGCTCGCGGCTGGTTTCAGATAGGTGTTGAAGTCCGGGTCCTTGATGAGGTCCAGTCTGTCGACGACCAGGCTGGCAAAGACACGAGAGGTGATCAGATCCGCCTCGGTGTCCATTCGCGACTTGTCGGGCTGTTGATTAGGCTGCGCTTGTGCGGTGTCGAGAGGATTGGGATCGTCGGATTCGACAACGATCATCGAGCGAGCGGTGTACGTCTTGGGAAGTTCCACGGCCGTGATGAGCGCGAGAGCGGTGCCGGTAGTCACGACCGCAAGGATCAAGGGGAGGCGCCTTCGGAAAAGCGTGTAGAGCTCGCGCGGGCCGAAAGTGCGTTCCTTCGACGGCTCGATCGGCTCTTGAAGAAATGGTTCCAGACGGCTCCACACGCTGTTGTCGTCTATCAAGCTCACAGATCCCGCCCCTTTTTGTTTGTCTTCGACTGGTCCAAGCCGGCCCTGCCACATCGGACCTGGAGGCTACCCAACATCGAATTCGCGACTTACCGCGACGACAGTTTTAACATGGTTGCGCGGCCGCAATCGCGCTCAAGAGGCTTAGCCGCAAAGGCGACATCATCCAAAAGGATAGCGTAACCGGCCCGGGCCCTATCTTGGCAGATAGGCTGAACTGCAGGCCCAATGAGGGCTGGCGAAAAGGACTCTCAAGCAGATTCAGGAGTGAGGATGAACTACGCCAGGGCTCCTCGCCATTATTGGACAAGGCCCGGCCCCAAACCGGCCGTCACATCGTTGCCAGAGGTAGCCGGGAGACTCGGGCTCTGGTTCGCCGTGGCGTCCGTCTTTCTCACGCCCTTCAATATTCTTCGGTTTGATGCATTCTATTTTACCATCAGCGACGGCTTCGCTCTCGCGGCCGTATTCGCAGCCATACTCGGGAAATCCTTTTCGATCTCTCCCTTGGGCGCGGGGACGTTTCTATGGAACATCGGCATCGCCCTACTATGCGGGATGCTGCTGCTAAGCAGTCTGATCCACGGAGATCCGCAGCGAGGCTTCATCATCTCGGCGCAATATCTGTACGCCTACTTTCTCCTGGCCTTCATGATCGTGTCGAGGCCCTGGGCCGAAATCGTTCTCTTGATGAAATCATTTCTTTGCTCGATCGCCGTGATGTGTCTGCAGGGGATAGTGATAATCGACATCCTCAAGCAACGCGGCACCGTCTTTGTCAGCGGCAATGGTCGTTTTCAGGGTTGGGTGGAACGCGAGAATGAATGCGCAACGCTGATAGCGCTCTCTGTCCCGCTAATGTTGTGGCTGGTGGCGTCAGGCTGCATAAGGCCTCGCTGGCTTTGGGTCGGACTGCCGCTTTTTGGCTATGGCATTATTTTGACAGGATCCAATACCGGCCTGATCGGCCTTGTCTTTGCGGTCACCATCTTCGTAGTCGCGACGGGCTCGTGGCGCCGCATCATTTCTTTAGCGGTGACCTCGCTCGCCGCATTCTTCATTGCCGTTACCTGGGGCCGCGACTTCTTGCCCGAGGTCTTCCAACACCGCGTGCTGAATGCGCTGCAGAATGGTGACCTCGATGAGGCTGGCACGTTTGCAGACCGTATGCGGCTCATCCATGAGGCCATTGGCAAAGCGGACAATAATTCACTGCTTGGTATCGGTGCCGACCAGTATCGGCAGGTCAGCGAATTGCACGCCCCGGTCCACAACACCTACCTCCTCATATGGGTCGAGGCAGGGCTGCCCGGATTCATCGGTTTTCTGCTCCTGCTCGTGGCAGGCATCACCATCGCCATCCTTGCCGCTCGGAGTCGTGAAGGCAAGGTATCCGCCATTTGCACGGCGACGACAGTTCTCCTCTTCGCGGCGCTGGCCAATGCGCTACCGCATCTTTACAGTCGTTTCTTTCTCGTGCCTCTGCTGCTTGGAATGGCGCCCAGTGTTGCGATTTTGCGCGACGGCCCAGCTTCAAGAACGGTCACGCGCTTTCTTCGCGGTACTCGCTCCAAGTACGGTCGTTCGCGGCCTTTCCTACGCAGGCCGATCTAAGGGGCCCACCAGCCGAGCTTTCCAGCTCCTACAAAGGCTAAAATCGGCGCACCCGGAAGATCTGGTCAGAGTCTCCCCATGGCAAGAGCGAGCGATATATAGAAGCTATTTCGCCGGCTCTGATGCTTGCGCGGAGATGAAACGAGCGAGGGCGAACACGCCCTCGACGAAGTCTTCTCCCTCGATAAACCGGCCCTCAACCCAGCGTCCCTGGGTATCCTGACTGTCGACGAGCTGACGCACCTTTGAATTCAGTTCGCCAGTACTCAACTCATCCGCGGCACTGATCCACAGTCGTTGACGTGAAACTCTCTGCCCCCGCGTTGCACTCTCGAGTCGAGCGAACACCGGCTCGATCTCTGCACCGGTTTTCATGCCGTAGTGTTTCAGGAGGTCCATGTCGTCGAACGTCACTTGGCCGCCCTCATCGATGTAAAGCGGCCGGTTGGTGTTGAGTTCGTAGAAACGTGCCCAACTGCCGTCGGACAGGCGCGCCGCCTGTAGCCAGGTGGCTGCAGTCGTCGCCGCGTGCAGCAACCGCGCATCCCTGTTTTGCTCGTTCAACTCGATCAGGTAATCGATATTGCCGGCGGTTTCGCGCGAGACGACCGCTGGCGGCTCAAACCTGCGTCCCCAAACCGGCTGCATGGAACGATCGTAACCCTGAGCCCAGCCCTGTTGTGGCGCGGGCAACTGGGCTGCAAGGAGAAAATCACCGACCTTCTCCGCCGTCTTGAGATATGCGGGATCGTGATATGTGCGGTAGGCGTTGAGAAAGAGACGACCCATATCGCGGGGAAGATTGTCATTGACGATGAAATAGGGCGGACGATCAGGCTTCTGCCACTCGTGAGACCAACTGGCCGGAATACTCGCCTTGGCCGCAGCCTTTACATCCGCCCCAGGCGCGGCTCCCTTGAAGAAGACCGGGAAGGCCCCATTCGGGTATTGCACCCGCATCAATCGATGAAGCGCCCTGTCGATGCAGGAACGGACGTCCGGATCCGAACCGCCGCTCGCCAGGTCGAACCACATCAGAAAATTCAGCACGCTCTGTGTGTTGTTGTCATCGAGGACAGTCTCGTTGCGTTGCGGATTGTCCTTGATATCGCGACAGATATTCCCGCCTACCTTCAGTGCGCGGTAGCACCATGTCGCCGCCTTTTGCGGGTCGGTCTCGATCTTGTAAAACCATCCGCCGGATTCCAGCTGAGTCTTGACCAGAGCGGTTGCCACGACCTGGGCAGACTGAAGCCATTGCTTGTCGCCGGTAACCTCGAAAATGCGCAGGAACGCAGCGCCGACAGCCGGCGTACCAGGCGGCTGCACCCAGCCAACGCTCGCGGGCACGGTACCGCCTTCGCCCACCCTCTTTTGGCCGTCGAGGGAATATTTCCATACATAAGTTCCCGCTACACCGAGATGATCGCGGAAATAGGCCCCGGCAGCCTCGATCGCCTCCCGTGCCTCGGCCACTGTCGGCTGAGATTGAGGCGCCCCGGCCAGTGCAGTGCCGCACGACAGCGCGACAAACAGAGCCGAGGCAATATGCCTTAGCACGGCAGCGCTCCCGCTGGGCCTCAAGCGGCCGCCTCGTGTGGACGCGTGGTTGCCTTGGCTGAACCGAGGATCACATGAGGCACGAATGGCGCCGTCACCACCGCCGCAGGCTTGGCTTCGTCTCTGCGGTAACTGGGAAGCATATCCGCAACAAGATTTAACACTCCCTCAGTGTCGCCGGCCCTCGCCAAGCGACGCAATTGCGAAAATCCCTTGCGAAGCGTGTCAAGCGGCATCGCGTTGGGCACGGCGCCCAAGACTCCGGAAATCGGAACGTCGACACGTCTTTCGCTTTCGTCGAAGAGTTCCTCGAACAGCTTTTCTCCCGGCCGGCAGCCGACAATCTTGATCTTGATGTCCTCATCCGGCCGAAATCCCGCGAGCTTGATCATGCGGCGCGCCATGTCGATGATCTTGATTGGCGCACCCATGTCGAGAACGAAGATTTCGCCCTGTCCGAGTTTTTTCTCCAGACCATGGGCCGATGCCTGCAAGGTCAGTTCAACCGCCTCGCGTATTGTCATGAAGAAGCGCTTCATCTCCATGTCGGTCACGGTCAGCGGACCGCCGTGGGCGAGTTGGCGCTTGAACAGCGGGATCAGCGACCCGCTTGAACCCAGAACATTGCCGAAACGAACGGTCATGAAGCGGACGGGGGTATCGCCGGCGGTGAAGGCGAGGTCCAGGGACTGGCAGTAGAGTTCCGCTAGGCGCTTGGTAGCGCCCATGACACTGGTCGTGTTCACAACCTTGTCGGTGGATATCTGGACCATTGCCTTGGCGCCGCAAAGGCGGGTCGCTTCTGCCACGTTCATAGTACCGATGACGTTGGTAAGAATGCCCTCACAGGGATTCAACTCGACCATCGGCACATGTTTGAGCGCCGCCGCGTGGAAGACCAGGTCAACGCGATGGCGTCGGAAAATCTCGCCCAGGCGAACAGGGTCGCGTACGTCGCAGATATATGGCTTCCGGCGCACATTAGGGAATTTCTCCGCCAATTCCAGATCGATGGCGTACAGATTGTACTCGCTGTTATCGATCAGGACCACTTCGGTGGGGCCGAGCGCGGCAATCTGCTGCGTGAGCTCTCCGCCGATCGAGCCTCCGGCGCCGGTGACGACGATGCGCCTGTTTTCGATCATTCGGGACAACGCATCTTTATCAAGAACCGCCTGCGGCCTCTCCAGAAGGTCGGTAAGTTCGATGGGGCGCAAGTCGAAGCGACTCTGATATTTAGGATTGCGCAGTTCCAGGACCGGGGCGGGGCGAGAGACAGCGATGCCCAGACGGTCGGCCCGGTCGATCAGCGCTTCAAGCATCGGGTCGACGAGGCCAGGCACCCTTTCGGTGAAAATCACGTGGCGGGGCTTGATGCCGCGACCTTCCAGATCGCCGATGACCATGTCGAAGTCTTCGATGCTGCCCAGAACCGGCACGCCGCGCAGGAAATAGCCCTCTGTCGTTGCGCCATTATCGAGCACGCCGACCGGCCAATGGCGTGCATTCGGATCCCGCTGCAGCGCGCGAATATAAAGATCGGCCGCATCGCCTGCACCGATCAGCAGCACAGGGACCACGTCGCGTCCGTTTCTCGCTCTGTTCGCAGTCGGACCAAAGCGGCTTAGCTCAACGAGCTTGGAGCGGATGCGAACTGAAATAAGCAGCGGCACGAGCAACAGAAACTGGATCACTATCACCGAGCGCGGGATCGAATCGAGCCGTGTAGCCACAAACATCAGGAACACGAAGGCCAGCGATGTGACGAATGCCGCGCGAACGATACCGAGCATGTCGCCGACAGAAGCATATCGCCAGTTGCGGGTGTAGAGGCAAGTCACCGGGAAGACCACGGCGCATGTAAGCAGGAAGCAAGGGAGTGCGAAGAGCAACGAAGCGTGGCTTTCCGGACCGGTGAATTCTCCATCAAGGCCCAATCGCATGAATGAAGCAAACGACAGTGCCGCCAGCGCCAGGGCCAGATCGATGATGTAGAGATGAAGGTTCTTGCCAACGGCCTTGGCGCGCCCGGTCACCCGCCGGCGCAAGTAAGACAGCACATGAACAATCGTCCGCGGTTTGCTGACGAGACGGCCGAGAGCGATCGCAGTGGCCAGCAAAAGGGATTGGCCTCCCAGTGGACTGATTGCCTCAAACGGCTGATCTGACTGGCTCATTTCTAGACCTCGACAAAGCTTAGCCGCCGCGCCCCAAGAGAGCGCGTCAAGAGATGCGGCTGTTTGAACTCGCAGGCACAAATCCGTGCCTGCCAGTCCCTTGCTCAATCAAGAACAGGTTGGCCTGCAATCGTTCGGATTCGAGGCTACGATCTTATCGCTGCTATGGGGCGCTTTACCCGCTTTCTAAGCAACACATGCTTTTGTGCATGGGGGGCTATCGGAACTGCAAGCGGACTTTGCCGCGTTAATCCAAAGAGGTACTCCCATCAGTCCGGGCCAGCCAGCTAGCTAGGTCTCGCTGCACCGACGCAATGGCTTACAATGGCGGAGATTAAAATGGTCGCTTGAGTTTCGGTCCGGCGGTCCCGTTCTTCGGGCACTTCATTGTTGACGCCGCCAATGCGCCAAACTCACGCTAGCAGAGGAAGCTTTCTATGCTCGGACAGTTGAAGAACAATCTTCGCGACGCTACCTTTTTCCTTGGCGAAGCCGTCGTTCCAAAGAAAATACGCTACTCGGGTCCCCTGGGAGCGTTGCGCCGCCAGATGATCTTTTGGTCGCGAGACTCCTTTGTGCTTTCATACCCGAAATGCGGTAGAACGTGGCTGCGCACCATGGTTGGCCGCGTCATCGACAAACACTACGGCCTTAACCTGCAGAATCCGATGGAAATCCAGCATTTCTGGAAGATCTCATCGAATATTCCCTGCATCGGCTTTTCTCACGACGACAGCCCAAACCTTAAGCGTCCCAGCGAAATCCAGGTCGATAAGTCAAAATATTCAGGAAAAAAGATCCTATTTCTGGTTCGGGATCCGAGAGACGTGCTTGTTTCATATTATTTCGACGCAACGCACCGAATGAAGGTGTTTGACGGAACGATCAGTGAGTTTCTTGCCCAGGATGTCGGCAGCATTGATTCCATCATAGCGTTCTACAACGCTTGGGCGCACAACCGCGATAAGGTGAAGGCATTTCAAATGCTGTCCTACGAACATATGCGCCAAGCTCCAAAATCGGCGCTTCGCACGGCGCTAGATTTTCTGGGCATTCAGGGCGTGCCGGAGATGATCCTCGATGAGGCGACAACCTTTGGCTCTTTCGAGAATTTGCGAAAGATCGAAATGGCAGACGCTTTCGGTCACGAAAGAATGCGCCCGACGGACCAGTCGAATCCCGACAGTTTTAAGGTGCGCCGGGGTAAAATTGGCGGTTATGTCGACTATTTCAACAGAGACGAGATCGCTTACATGGATGAGAGAATTTCCAGCTCTTTGGACCCGTATTTCGAAATATACCACCGCAAGGCATAGCGTCGAGCTCTACTGCAAGGGGAAGCCTTGTCGCTTCCGTGCTGGGACGTCGCATAAGACTTCCCGGTCGAAAAAGTCCACGGCTCTTCCTTCGCCTGTCATCGGTCATTTCCCCACCGTGCTTTGATGGCGTCCATGATCAAAACGTTGAGCTTGGACGCCCCGGTCTCGCTGAGATGGTTATCGTCCCGATAAAAAATCTGAGAGCCTCGATTGGCGAAACAGCGCTGTTGATCGCAGAAGGCCTTCTCCGGATACACACGCACGAGATTTGGATCGGATCCGACATTATCGTATAATGCGTATGTCCGTTGCGTTCGCCGGCGGAAATCCCCGTAGGAAACCGAAATCGGGTCCGCCTGCATATAAGCTGCAGGATCGTTCTGGCGTCTGGCCCGCATGAGAAGCACCTGCGGGACGTTCCAACCCATCTCCGGGACAGGATAGACTAAGACAACTTTCACCCCGCGCTCCAGAAGTGTGTTTATGGTGCGGGAAATGGCCGTGGCGACTGCAGCCGGATCGGCGGGCCCGGTTTCACCCAGCTTGGCCAAATGCGGGTGATCGTCGCCCGGCTCGATTCCCCCCTCGCCATTGTTGTAACGGCTCTGCTCCACGAGAATGGGGAGACGCCACAAGAGCACGGCTATCGGTCGCTTCAGCCTGCCTACGTAGTCGAGCCTCTTGTCATTGTAGTCGCCTGGACAACCCGGTTGGTCCACGTCAACCCTTTGCAGACCGAGGAGAAATACGCAGCCGCCTCGATTGAGCGGTGTGAACGAGGCGATATCTCGGTAGTCATCGAGGCTGTCTCGCATCGGACCAAGCAGAGTGCGAGCGTGAGAGTCACCTAAACTAACAAGAGCATAGCCCTCGGGATTCGAGCCATGAAAGGTACAAGGGCCCTGTTCAGGCGCAAAGTTGAGACAGCTCTTCCCGTTCTGAAAGATCTGAGCCTCGCGAATATCGGATGCAGCGGCAATCGGGGCCAGGCCGTCCGCAAAACGGCTTGGCATGCCATTTTGGACATACCAGTAGTATCCGCCGCCGCTGAGTAACACGGCCCCCAGTGAGGCAATCAGCCATATAACGCGCTTGCTGGTTCGCTTTCTGCTGCGAGTCGGCATCTCAACGAAGCGGTAAGTCGCAGTGGCAAGTATGACAGACATCAAAATCCAACAAAATACCATCGTTCCATCGACAGAATTGGTCACACTCAATCTGCCGAAAGCAAATATCGGCTGGTGCCAAAGGTAGAGGGAATATGATATCAGGCCGACAAATACAAATGGCTGGGAGGAAAGCGCTCGTGTAATGGGATCGCCGTGCCCTGTATACCAGATAAGCAATGCCGTTCCTGCAACCGGGATCAACGTTACAAGTCCTGGGTGATGCCACTGCGGCCTCATCAGCGGCACCGAGCAGATCAGGAGCGCCAAACCGACCGCAGGCGCGACTCGCGAAGAGCGCATCGACACAAGCCGGCCGCCAGTCAATTCACGTCTTGCCAGAAACACCCCCAACCCTAGTTCCCAGATTCGGGTTGGCAGTAGAAAAAAAGATGCGTCCGGGAAATGCCGCGTCATCCACTCCGCAAGAATGAACGAAACGACGAGCCCAATGCACAGGATGGCTGTTAAAAATTTCCGAGAAAATTTCCACACCAGTAGAAGAAAGCAAGGGAAGATCACGTAGAACTGTTCTTCGACCCCCAAGCTCCAGGTGTGAATTAATGGACGAAAAAGATTGTCGGCTGCGTCATAGCTCGCAACATGCCAGAAATATAGATTGGAGGCTGAAAACACGGTTGCCAAAAGGCTCGCCGAATAGTCTCTAAAGGCACTCGGCAGCATATATAGCCAAGCGAAGGGGATCGTTACTGCTAAGACGGTATACAGCGCAGGTAGGATCCGTCTCGCGCGACGCTCGTAAAAATTGGCGAACGAGAAAGTCCCATCCATGACTTCCCGCTGTACAATCGAGCCAATCAGATAGCCGCTAATAACAAAAAAGACATCAACGCCAATAAAACCGCCCGCAAAGGGGTCAAGGCCCGCGACGCGAAGCCCTGAATGGTAGAGGATCACCAGAACGACTGCGATCGCCCTCAGGCCGTCAATTTCGCGGCGATATCCAACTTGACCGGCCGGGGTCGTGGCCACGATCCCACTCTGGGCAGCTCCCGTGTCTTGATTCGCATTGCGAGCAGGATGATGGGCTTCGTACGGCAGACCTCGATCAATGCCGAGGGAACCATATGTCAATGGCGCAGCTGACTTTTCGTGAAACTCACTCATGTCAAAGGAGGCCCTTCCCTTGGATGCGTCTATCAGGATGCCGGCGTGCTGACGCTCGGATCGGCCTGAAGCTGCTGCTGCAGCCAGGTCGTTGTGCTTTTTGCGGCTCCGATGACAAGGAAATCGATGTGCTCACCCGCATTGCGAAAATCCTTTAACCGCCGATTTCGCTGGTTAGGTCGGTCGCCAAGCCGGCTTTGCGGGAGCAAAGCGCCCTGTCATAGATCTTCATGACATTTTCGACATGGCGGTGCGTGCTGTAGGAGAAGAAGGCGTGGTCGCGGGCTGCATCGCTGATCCGGGCCCAGAGCGGCGGATTGGACAGCAACCGCGATAGCGGCTCCATGAAGGCCCCGGCGTCTTCCGGTGTGACCAGAAATCCGGTCCGCCCGTTCTCGATAGCTTCCGGATTGCCGCCATGATCGGTTGCAACCACCGGCGTCCCAAGAAACATCGCCTCGATAAGGGTTCGGCCGAAGGGCTCTCCCATGGCGGGAACCACCAGAACATCCGTTGCCGCGAGGAAAGGTTCGATCGGGTTGCGAAAACCCATGAAGCGCACCGTTTGGCCGAGCCCGCGCTCGGCGCAGCGCACGCGGGCGGCCGCTTCAAGATCTTGCGAGCCCGCGGGTGAATTCCCGAACACGCAGCCGACGACCGGGATTTGCGGATGCTCCCGCACGAAACGATCAAGGATATCGATGAAGAGGAGCGGCCGCTTTCGTTCGATCAGCCCGCCGATGAAGCTCAGGACGCGTGTTCCTGGTGCAAGGCCTAGCTCGTCCAGAAGTGCGGCCTTGGCCGCGATCCTGTCAGGCACAGTCGACGGATGGTCGAAGGGACTATGGATGACGCTGAGCCGTCCCTTGAGGGATCTGATCGGATGCCGCGGTCGCGAAAATCGCGACACCGTCACCATGCGATGCGCGATGAGCGGCGCAAGCACGTTAGCGCCCTTGGCGTCGGGGTCGCCGCGATGATGCCAAACCAGCCGAGCACCTGCCAGCCTCGCCGCAATGCCCCAATTCACATGCGTCCTGCCGTCATTGGTGTGAACGATATCGAACTTCTGCTCCTTGATGAAACGCCGCATGCGCGGAAGCGTACTGGTCAGATAGGTCATGACATCGCCGGGGATTATTCCCTTTCCAGGCGAAGTCGTCGGCAGCGGAAAACCCGTGAAGGGCTGGCCCTCCATTTGCAGAAAGGCCGCCAGAGGCCCGGCCGTTTCCTGAAGCACCAGAATCGGAACGACCTTCGATGTATCGAGGTTCTGGATGAGCTTGAGCGCCGAGATGTGGCTTCCACCGACATCATCACCGATAAATGGAAAGCAAACCCGTATCGGCCCTTGGCTAGCTCCTCCAACCATCGCCTGTTACCCGGTCGCGGTTCCGAGGTAGCTGCCTCGTTCGAGGTAGCTGACGATCACTTCCGCGGCCTCCTCGGCGCTCAGATCCGGCGTAACCGTGATCTGTGGCGCTTCCGGGCGCTCATAGGGACTGCCGATGCCCGTGAAATTCTGGATCAACCCATTTCGGGCGCGTCGATAAAGGCCCTTCGGGTCGCGGCTTTCAGCGACCTCCAGTGGTGTGTCGATGAAGATCTCGATAAACTGCCCTGGGCCGAAGAGGTCGCGCGCCATCCGCCGCTCCGCCTGGAATGGCGAAATGAATGAAGTGAGCGCTATCAGCCCCGCGTCGACCATCAGCTTGGCGGCCTCGGCGACGCGACGAATGTTCTCCACGCGATCCGCGTCGGTAAAGCCGAGATCTCGATTCAAGCCATGGCGAACATTGTCGCCGTCCAGAAGGTAGGTGTGCCTGCCGATCGCATGGAGGCGCTTCTCCACGAGATTCGCGATCGTCGACTTTCCGGAGCCCGACAGGCCTGTGAACCACAGCACCACGGGCTTTTGACCTTTGGCGATCGCCCGCGCATTCATGTCGACATCCAGTGCTTGCCAATGGACGTTGTTCGCCCTGCGCAGACTGAAGTCGATCATTCCGGCACCGACCGTGTGGTTGTTGATCCGGTCGATGACGATGAACGCGCCGGTTTCGTGCACGTTGGAGAACGGGTCGAAGGCGAGCGGTGCCTGTGTCGTCAAGTTGACGAAGCCGACGTCGTTCTTCTCGAGGGTTTTTGCTGCCAGTTTTGCAAAATTATTGATGTCAACCCGGTGTTTTATCTGCGTAACGCTCGCACCCACCACGCTGGTGGCGAGCTTGATCAGATACGGGCGGCCGGGGATCAATGGATCCTCGTGCATCCAGAGCAGATGGGCCGCAAACTGGTCTGACACTTCCGGGCGCTCCGCCGCCCCCGCCAGGACGTCGCCGCGAGAAACGTCGATCTCGTCTTCGAGCGTCAGCGTGACAGCCTCGCCGGCCGCTGCCTCCGACAGGTCTCCGTCCTGGGTGACGATGCGCTTGACCAGGCTCGTCACGCCGGATCGTGCCACGACCACACGGTCTCCCGGCCGGATCACGCCGGCGGCGATGGTGCCGGCAAACCCGCGAAAGTCGAGGTTCGGGCGATTGACCCATTGCACCGGCATCCGGAAAGGCGCGCTACGGCGGTCTCGTTCCACCTCGACGGTTTCCAGATGCTCGATGAGCGTCGGGCCCCGATACCAGGGCAGGTTCTCGCCTTTCGAAAGAACATTGTCGCCATAACGCGCCGACAGCGGGATGGCATCCAGAGACGCGAAGCCAAGCGGTTCCGCGAAGCTTCGATAGGTCGCCTCGATCTCGTCGAATACCGTTTGCGAATAATCGACCAGGTCGATTTTGTTGACCGCAAGGACGACATGCCGGATTCCGAGCAGCGAAACGATGAAGGAATGTCGGCGTGTCTGGGTCAGAATGCCCTGCCGCGCATCGACAAGAATGATCGCCAGGTCGGCATTGGATGCGCCAGTAGCCATGTTGCGGGTGTATTGCTCATGGCCGGGCGTGTCGGCGACTATGAATTTGCGCCGTTCCGTGGCGAAGAAACGATAGGCCACGTCGATCGTAATACCCTGTTCGCGCTCGCTGGCCAGACCGTCGACCAGAAGGGCGAAGTCGAGATCGCCGCCGGTTGTGCCGTGGCGTTGGGAATCGCGGGTAAGTGTGGCAAGCTGGTCTTCCATCAGCAGCTTCGTGTCGTAGAGCAGCCTGCCGATCAGCGTCGACTTGCCGTCGTCCACGCTGCCGCATGTCAAAAATCGCAGCAGGCTCTTCTTCTCGTGGACAGCAAGATATTGCGAAGTGATCTCGTCTATCGAAGAAGATTCGAGTTCCGCGGTTTGAGCAAAACCCAGCATCAGAAGTACCCCTCGCGCTTTTTCTTTTCCATCGAGGTTGCCTCGTCATGGTCGATCAGCCGACCTGATCGCTCGGAGGTCCTCACGACAAGCATTTCCTGGAGCACTTCGGGAACAGACGCGGCAGTGCTTTCAGTGGCCGCGGTGAGGGGATAGCAGCCAAGCGTGCGGAAGCGTACCGAGCGCATTTCGGGGGATTCGCCTGGGCGGAGCGGCAGACGATCGTCGTCCACCATGATCAACTGTCCGTCGCGCTCCACCACGGGGCGTTTGGCCGCGAAATACAGCGAGACGATGGGGATGTTCTCCCTCATGATGTACTGCCATATGTCGGTTTCGGTCCAGTTCGAGAGAGGAAAGACCCGGACGGACTCCCCTAGTTTCAGCCGGCCGTTGTAGAGGTTCCATAGTTCCGGGCGCTGGTTCTTTGGATCCCAGCCATGGCTATCGCTGCGCAGCGAAAACACCCGTTCTTTCGCGCGGCTCTTTTCCTCGTCGCGCCGCGCGCCGCCGAAAGCGGCGTCGAAGCCGAGCGAGGTCAGTGCCGATTTCAGCGCCTCCGTCTTCATGATCTGCGTGTAGGTCGACGAGCCATGTGTAAATGGCGTGATCCCTTCGGCCAGGCCGGCCTCGTTGCGACGCACCAGCAGCTTCAGGCCAAGCCGCGCGACAGTCTCGTCGCGGAAACGGATCATTTCTTTGAATTTCCACGTCGTGTCGATGTGGAGAAGGGGGAACGGCAGTTGCGACGGATAGAAGGCCTTCATCGCGAGATGGAGCATTACGGCCGAGTCCTTGCCCACCGAATACAACATCACCGGGTTGCGCAGTTCGGCGACGACCTCGCGAATGATATGGATTGATTCAGCCTCGAGTCGTTGCAGATGTGTGAGCGACGAAGGAGAGGAAGGCGAGCGCCGCTGCGCTGCAGGCAAAGTGACCAGGGCTTGAGGTGCCTGGGCTTGAGGTGCCTGGGCTTGAGGCGCAAGAGCTTGAGGTGCAAGAGACATCTAGATCGCCTTTGAAGGGGCAAGACTTGCTTGGTTGAGAGCGTCCGCGGGCGGGGTTTGCCGGTCGGGATGATGGGCGGTCTTGAGCGCCTGTCGCAACGAAAGCGCCAGGCCGAAGGCCCACAGAATGCCCAGGACGATATGGGCAATATTGCCCCCCATCGCGCCGATCCGCGGGATGAGCAGGAGGGCCGTCACGTGGAAGGCGGCTGTGGCAACGACAACAATGCGCAACACCTCACGTTGCCGGCCCATGGCAAGCAGCGCCGAGCGGGCGGCTGAGCCCGAAAGCACGAACGTGACCGCCACCATCTGCACGATGACGAGGCTGGCTGCGCCTATGAACTCCGGTCCCGCGGTCCAGGCGAGCAGCGGCCGGATGAGCACCGCCACGACCAGGACGCAAATGACGCCAAAGCAGAGCAGCATGGCTTCGGTCTGAAAGATCACCCGCTTGAATTCCTCGATGCTGCCTTTTGCCCAAAGGCGGGCGACATCGGGATAGAGAACGTTTTGCACCTGCGGGCCTACTTGCTGGCCGACGCGGCCTATGCGCTTGGCGATCTGGTACAAGCCAGCCGAGGCCGGGTCGGCTAGCCATCCGACCAGCAGTGTATCGAGCTCTTGCGCGCTCGCGCGCAAGGTGAGTGAAATGTTCGACGACCACGCGAAATTCCAGATGCCGGGGAAGCGGCGTGTGATGCCGGCCAAAGGCGCGCCCAGGACATTGTGGACACCCTGCCTGCGTAGCGCGCGCATGGTCAGCGTCAGGAGCGCCAGCGAGCCGAGGATCTGCGTTCCGGCCCAAACCGCCGTGAAATAAGCGAGATCGCCATTGAGCAGCACGCCGAGCAGACACAGCAATACACGCAGAACGGCGTTGAGCAACTGCCCATAGGCGAGGAGGCGGAAGTTGCCGGCCATGCGTTGGACAGCCACGGGGACGCCGGAAATCTGAAACAGCAGAACGCTGGAGTAGAGAACAAGAAGATGCACGATTTGCGTCGACCAACCGAAAACCGGCGCTATGAGAAGGGCCGCGCCAATGGCGACGACCCAGGCGCTGACAGCGGCGCCGACATCGATAAGCAGGCCGAACTTCATGAGGACGCGCAAATTCTCGTGGCCCTCGGATGCGTTCATGCCGGCTGCGTATTTGATAATTGGCTGCCACGACTGGAAGCTGACAACGCGCTCGACGACCCTTGTGAACGCGATGATCAATGCAAGCTCACCATAGTTCGTCACGCCAAGCGCTCGTGCTGAAAGCGTAAAGGCTACAAGCGCCAGCAATGAGCCAAGAAAATTGCCGGTCAGAAGGTGTGCGATATTGGCCAGGCGCGTGCGGCCCGCACTCTTGCGCCTGGCAGCTTGCAGCACCCGTCGAGCCAGTCTTCCGATCATCGCAACCGTAGCCAAAGTCGCCCCGCTCATTCTTGATCGGCAGTACGCGTCCCTTGGTCGTTCTCCGGGATTGTTTCTGCCGATGCATCCATCATCGGCAGAAACCAGAAAGCCGCCACGACCAAGTTTGGTCCTGTCGCAACCCCAATAAGCTAGGACCTGATCGCCGCTACGACCGATGGCCTACCCCATTAGCGGTAGCAGCTTCATGGCCGTTTTATCGCTAAATATATGCGGAACAAAAAAGTAGAACTATAAGACATACCGAACTAATAAAGAGAAAATTGCCTAGATATTTGGCTTTGTAAATTTAAATAAAAGCAAACGGTTCCATATCCTATTAATCTCCTCGGGATGAAGCACGACATATATGGTGCGCCTCTTTCGCTGTTGGTCGAGGATTGATCTAAGGTTGGATCCGGTAAGAGATATGCCGAAATCCGACGGGCCCGAATAGGCTTGGCCGAGCATGCGATCCAGCATCAACTCTCCCAAGGCCGGAGTGTAACGCGCAGAGCTCCAGTACCACCGCATCGTCTGATGACGATCGCCCGGATCCGGAATGTCTTCCATTGTAACGGAGTTATAGCCGCTAAAATCCCACAGTTTCACTTCAGACGTGGCTGTCTTGGATGCGTTGACCTGACTTACGGTATACGTCAGATCCACACGCCAGCGGTCGTAAACCGGGAGTAGCCCCATGGCCCTGAGTGCTTCCATCTGACGAGCATGTATCGGCGAAATGAAGAGCGTGACGTCTACTCCAGCGGCGGTGAGACGATCCAGCAGGTCATGCAACAGGCCGATTCTGGTGATGTCATAATCGAAGCTGCCGGGAGACGAAAACTCCGCCATCAACCGATTCAGCCTCTGGTCGGACACCTGTCTGTAGCTGTAATTATGTGCCAACATGATCTGGTGAAAACCGTCTTCCTTGTCGGTCTCCCGAAATCCAATGCTGTTGGCGTGCACCGTCCGCAAAGCGTCGATAAAGCTTTCGGGGGAGAACAGGGACCGCGCATAAACGATAGGCATTGGAACTCCGGCAAAGCCGGACTCCGGAAAATCTTGGGTTTCCGTTCGGTCCGCCTCAAACATGGAGAAATCGAGATTGACGATCATCCGGCGGGGTGCGCCGTGAGCCAGGGCGAACATGCCAATGTCATAGAGTTCGACCATGCTCGCATGCGGAACCGCGGCATTGTAGGCCTTCAGCCTAGCTAGGCTCGGTCCGGCGGGATCAAGCCCGACGCGCGCCCGCGAGCCGCCGAGGATCAAAGTGTCGTAGTCGGTGAGCCATAGACGTAGTGAGCGCTCGGCTGTCGTACCGATCGAAAGGCGATGTGTCTTTTCGGCATTGAAATCAGGAATCTCCAGATGATGGTTGATCCCATATGGATCGACAACAAAAACGAAAGCGGCAGTCCCAAGTTCTAGCAGAATACCGATGGCTGCAACCCTTGCGGCCAACCGTGGCAGGCGCGATCCAGACGTCCTCAACGGCCCGCCCGACTGCAAAACCTGCGAGCCCATGAACTCGGGCATGGTGGCGTGTCCCGCGGCGCTGATCCCCTCTCGGGTGAAGATCTTGTAAAAGGTCAGGCAGAGAATTTTCAGGTCAAGTACGAAGGTCCGGTGATCGACATACCAGACGTCCAGGACGAAGCGGTTCTCCCAATCAAGTGCGTTGCGGCCGTTCACCTGCGCCAAACCTGTGATGCCGGGAATGACTTGGTGACGACGCGCCTGCTCAGGGCTATAGCGGGGGAGATACTCCATCAAGAGGGGACGAGGCCCGACGAGGCTCATCTCACCCCGCAATACATTGATCAATTCGGGCAGCTCATCAAGGCTGCTTGCGCGCAGAAAGCTGCCAAAGCCAGTCAGCCTGTCAGCATCGGGAAGCAGCCGGCCATGACGATCCCGACGATCGGTCATCGTTCTGAGCTTGATTATCTTGAATGGTTTCCCGTGCAGGCCGGGACGTTCCTGGCGGAAAAAAACAGGCCGCCCAAGAAGCAGCGCGACTGCTATTGAAAGCACCGCGATGAAGGGCGACATCAGCAGCAGAAGGCAGGCGGCACCGAGCAGGTCGAACGTGCGTTTCATGAGCGATGCTCCTTTCATCGGCATGCCTGCCGCAGCTCGCTGATACGTCCTCTGGCCAACCGCAAGGCTTCGTAGTGGTCAAAAGCCAGGCCACGCCACGGGACACAATCTCGAAGTCTACATGTGCCTTGTGTCTTGAGACCGATCCCAATCAGGGACGATGTGCGGGCATTGCCTTCCACGCGCGACAGGTCGCCGCTTTTAGTTACATTGGCTGTAAAGTGCGCCTATCAAAGATCATTCTCCGGATGAACATCAGGATATGTGCGCCAGATTTGAAAACGCTCGAGGTGTTCTTGTCCGGCATCGGATATTTTTCATTCGTAGATCGCGCACCTGAATAACTGAGTTCGTGATCGATTGCCTTCATTTTCAGAATTTCGTCAAAGCGGAGTCCCATTTCTCCGCAATCTGCTGCATTGAGAACCGATCGATCGTTTTCCGGGCCGATCTACCCATTTTGTGGCGAAGAGCATTGTTTCGCATCAGGCATGCCATCGCGGATGCCAACTCGGCAACATCGTCGACTGGTACCAGCAGACCCGAAACGCCTGGTTCGATGATTTCGGATGGACCGAAATCGCAGTCCGTTGCGACGACGGGCAGGCCTGCCGCCATCGCCTCGATCAGCACGTTGGGAAAGCCTTCGTAGCGTGACGGCAGGACAAAGAGGGAGGCGTCGCGCGCCCATTCGCCCGGACGCTCGGTAATGCCGGCAAGCTTTACCCTGTCCTCCAAATCCAACGCATCGATCTGACGTTGAAGAAGAACCCGATCAGGTCCCTCGCCGAAGATTGTCAACGCCCATGCCGGAAACTCGGTAGTGATTTTAGCAAACGCCTTTATCAGCGTGTCGAAGCCTTTCTGTTCCACCAGGCGTCCGACGGCGACCAGGCGAAACATCTCATTGCCATGGTCTTTGTAGGCATCGGTCGCCTCGCACGGATTTCCGATGACCTCGCAAGGATTTCCGATAACGTGGGCTTTTCTTCTGAGCGTATCCGGAAGCGTCTTGACAATCGCATCAGTCTGCATGACGAGCCGATCCGCCTGCCGAAGTATGATGCCAGAAACGAGCCGCCAAGCGGCGTGTTTTTTCTGCGCTTTGGGATTGTTTCTTTCCGAGATAATAACCCGGATGCCAAGATTTTTCGCCGCCAGCAGGCAAAGAATATTAATCTTTGTTAGAAATGAAACGATCAGAGTGGGCTGAAGCTGCTTGAATTCCGCGCGCAACACGACCACGCGCCGCAAGCTGCGGACAAATCCGAGTTTCGAAAGCCGCGAAGCTCCATCCTCTACAAGTCTGTGGACGGTGACCTTCGGGTGCAGGGCAAAATAGCTCTTGTCTTGCTCTCCCACGAAAGCAAATAGATGGACTTCATCTCCGCGCCTGCATCGATCTGCGGCAAGCAGACTGACGACGCGCTCCGTCCCTCCTGCACCCAGGCCCGCCTGCACAATCGCAAGTCGCATTTACTCCCCTCTTAACGTCAGGACGTCGATGGATTATTTCCATACTTCTCGGCGATCTCCGCCAAGTTGCTGCATGGATTGGTGGAAAGGGATTCGACGACAGGAAGATCTCTCTTGATCGTCTCGCCTTGGCCGTGTTCATCCATGAATTGGCGGCGAAGTTCATACCAGCCGCATGCGAGCCGCGTTCCGCCACGGGCAAGCAGTTCGATCGCGGCTGGAGTTAGCCAGTCGATGCAGGTCTGCTCAATGAGTTCGGCTTGCGCATCACTAAGATGATCGGAAAAGCCGCCGACCTTGCCGGGACGCGCATGCTGGCTTTCGCCATCGTGGGCCGCTAGGCCGCCCGCCATCTCATGCTCACGCATTACATCGAAACGCGAGGCGTCGATAGAATCCTGAAGCGCGCGCACGCACGGTGTGTGGCCGAGAAATCTCAGGATACGCGTGCAGGCACCCATAGGGTCTTCCGTCAGTTCCCCATAGCCCAATACTGCACTTACGTGATGCTTTAGACCTCTACCCCAATCATTCAGATATACTATCAGAGCCGGCAGGCCTTGTTCGCGATCGGCAATGAACGCGTCCATGGTGCCTTCGAAGCAGCGTTTGTGACGTGTGGCATCGAAATAAGCTGACACGATTACGTCGCGCGGATCTCGAGTCATGAAGATGATGGGTCGGTTGAGAAAAAGCGAGCGTCTATAGGTGAGGTGCGAAACCAGGACGAGCGGCACACGATGGCGCTCATCTGTGTAACGAAAAGCCGGGATGCCCCTCGTCGGATCGAGATCGAAATCCGGAAGAACCTCGAACATTGGCGAAAGATGGACATTTTCGCCGTTGGCGTGGCGACGAAAGTATTCCGAAAGGATATGTCTAAGCTGGGTTGCTCCGGATTCGGGATAGGAGACAAGAAACGCGTCTGCGCCCGACGCAGCCCAGGTCATCCTGATCCGGGCGTCGATCTTATGCAATGTCAGACGGGTGGTCGTCAGCATGGTGACAGGTCTTCAGTCCTTGGGGATCGTAGCGCAGCATGTATGACGTCGCAGTCGAAGGACGCGATGGGCGGGCTGCCGGCCATGGCCTTGAGTGGTACCGCGCAATCTTCGTAGCGGGACGAAAGCACAAATGCGTCGGCGTCCAGAAAGCAGGATCGCCATGCGTAGCAGATCAGATCCGCCCTTCCCGACTGTAGTGGCGCTGCGATCCAGAAATGCCAAGCCGGCGAAGCTGTCCATCGCGTATTCCAATCCCGCTGTCGCAACCCCTAAATACCCAGCTTTCTTTGAAGGGACGAGTTGCACATAGGGATGCATCGCCGGCTGCCGTTTACCTCTAAAGGAGGACTTGGGCGCAGAAACGAAGCAGACAATAGAAGAGATCTGTGTCCATCTATCGCTCACGCCGGTGAGTTGGAGCCTTGAATTCATGCGCATAGCCTTTGTCGGTGCGGTGGAGGGATCTCGGGTCGCATTCGATGCCCTTGTCGAAGCTGGCATGACGCCTTCGCTGCTTGTCACCCTTGCGGGCGAAGCTTCCAAACGCCATTCCGATTTCGTCGATCTGGCGGGGCCGGCACGTCTGGCCGGGGCCGCGGTCCACCTGACCAAGGACATCAATGCGCCCGACACGATCGACAGGCTCGAAGCCGAGCGGCCCGATTTGACGATGGTGGTCGGCTGGTCGCAAATCTGCCGCGGCGAATTTCGCTCGGTCGCCCGATATGGCTCGATCGGCTTTCACCCGGCGCCGTTACCGCGTTTTCGGGGCAGGGCGGTGATCCCCTGGACGATCATTGCGAATGAAAAGGAGACGGGCTCGACTTTCTTCCGGCTCGACGAGGGTGTCGACAGTGGCCCTATCGTCCTCCAGAAGCTTTTTGCCGTGGCACCGGACGAGACCGCGCGCTCGCTTTACGACAAGCACAAGCAGGCACTGTTCGAGATGACGCCGCTTGTCGTTTCGGCGATAAGTCGTGACAAGGCCGTGGGCGTCGCGCAGGACGAATCCCTTGCCAGCTATTGCGCAAAGCGCACGGCCGATGACGGAATAATCGACTGGAGCGATGCTGCCGAGAATGTCCTTCGTTTCGTCCGCGCCATCGGCGATCCCTATCCGGGCGCCTTCACTTTCACTGCCGGTGCCAAGATCGTGATCGACAAGGCGCGCATGTTTGCCCCGCCTGGGCGCCATATCGGGCTGACCGGCCAGGTCCAAACTCATACCGACAGCGGCTTTACAGTGCTTTGTGGAGACGGAGCCGCCATTGAGGTGACATCCTGGCATGGCGAAAGGCCCAGGATACATGCCAAGCTGGCCTCGGCATGACCAACCTGTGTCGCGCCAAGGACCTAGGCGCGTGCACGGAGCACAGGTCTGCGCGCTTCAGGCGGCGATTGTCGGCCGCGACGGCCGTTCTTCCAGATACCAGCGTACGAAGGCGGTCACCCCGTCCTCGACGCTGGTGCAAGGGCGAAAGCCCGTAAGGGCCTCCAGCAGGCGGGGGTCGGCATAGGTTGCCCGCATGTCGCCAGCCTGCATCGGCAACATCTTGCGGATGGCGCGTTTGCCCAGGCAGTTCTCGATCGTCTTGATGAAAGGCAGCAGCCCGACAGGCTCGCCGCCGCCTATGTTGACGACACGCCACGGCGCGACGGGTGACAGCGTGTCGACGACGCCGGGAGCGGACGCCGCGCGACCTGTCGCAGGCGTGCATTCGACGAGTCGGACGATGGCTTCGACGAGATCATCGATATAAGTGAAATCGCGCTTCATCAGGCCTTCGCCATACACTTCGATCGGACGGCCGTTCTCGATCGCGTCGACAAATTTGAAGAGGGCCATGTCGGGCCGGCCCCAGGGGCCATATACGGTGAAGAAGCGGAAGCATGTGGTCGGCGTTCCGAAGATATGTGAATAGGAGTGCGCCATCGCCTCCATCGCCTTCTTCGTGGCCGCATAGAAGGTTAACGGCCAATCAGCCTTGTCGGTTTCGACGAATGGCATCTTGTCGTTCGCTCCATAGGCCGAGCTCGTGGACGCAAGGAGCAAATGCCGGGGCTTGAGATCACGCGCAAGCTCAAGGACGTTGAACGAGCCGACGAGATTGCTGTCCGTGTAACTTCGCGGATTGTCGATTGAGTAGCGGACACCGGCCTGCGCGGCCAGATGCACGATCACATCGGGCCGGGCGGAGTCCGCGGCGCCGCGAAGGGCATCCAGGTCTTCCAGTTGGCCGATATGGGCGCGAAAGGCGTCGTATCTTTCAAGCAGGGCGTGTCGGGACTGCTTCAGGACGATGTCATAGTATGGCGTCATGCCGTCGAAGCCGGTGACGCGATGACCGTCGTCGAGCAGCCGGCGCGCAAGGTGAAAACCGATGAATCCTGCGGTGCCGGTGACCAGATACCTCATTCCGCGGCCGCGGCGAAAACTGCCTTGTCTCCGACCGCTCCCTCACCGATATTCACGTACTCGAAGCCGTGCTTGGAGATGTCTTCCCGCCGGTAAATGTTGCGCAGGTCGACCACCACCCGTTTCGACATCGTGCGGGACAGTCGTTCAAAATCCAGGGCGCGGAACTGATTCCACTCGGTCACGATGACCAGCGCGTCGGCGCCCTCGGCGCATTCATAGGCGCCTTCGGCATAGCTTACGCTTGTGCCGAGCACGATTTTCGCCTGTTCCATGCCTTCGGGGTCATACACTCGGACATGTGCTCCAAAATCGATCAAGGCCTGGATGATCGAGAGGGAAGGCGCTTCACGGATGTCATCGGTGTTGGGTTTGAAGGTAAGACCCAGCAAGGCCACTGTCTTTGCGCGGACATCTCCGCCGCAGGCAAATACGATCTTGCGCGCCATGGTGCGTTTTCGCTGGTCGTTCACGGCAACCGTCGTTTCGATCAGGCGCAATGGCGCGCCGCTGTCCTGCGCCGTCTTGACCAAAGCCAGCGTGTCTTTTGGAAAACAGGATCCTCCATAGCCCGGGCCGGCGTGCAGGAACTTTGAGCCGATGCGATTGTCGAGCCCGATGCCCCGCGCTACCTCGCGCACGTTCGCGCCCACGCTCTCGCAGAGATCCGCGATCTCGTTGATGAACGTGATCTTGAGCGCCAGGAAGGCGTTGGCCGCATATTTGATCAGCTCGGACGTGCGGCGGCCGGTAAACAGGATGGGTGCCTGGTTGAGATAGAGCGGCCGATACACCTCCGCCATCACCTCCCGGCCACGCTCGTCCGACGGGAGGCCGATAACGATCCGGTCTGGTCGTTTGAAGTCGTCGATCGCGGCTCCTTCGCGCAGGAATTCCGGGTTGGAGACGACGGCCACATCGGCTAGGGGATTGCATTGGCGAATGATCCGTTCGACCTCATCCCCGGTGCCCACCGGCACCGTGGATTTGATTGCCACCACGGTGAACCCGTGAACAGCGGCCGCGATTTCCCGGGCCGCTTCGTAGACATAGGACAGATCGGCATGGCCGTCGCCTCGCCTCGAAGGCGTCCCGACGGCAATGAACACCACGTCCGCATCGGCGACTGCCGCTGTAAGCGTGCTGGTGAAGGTGAGCTGGCCGCTCGCGGAATTCTTGTCGACGAGGTCGTCGAGACCTGGCTCATAGATCGGCATTCTTCCGGCCTGGAGATCGGCAATCTTGGCCTCCGCCTTATCGACGCAGACGACTTGATGGCCGAAATCAGCCAGGCAAGCGCCCGATACAAGACCCACGTAACCCGAACCAACAATCGCGATGCGCATGTAACCGCCACTCTGATGATGACAACTGACGCGATTAAGCCAGCAGCGGCCAAGAAAATGGAGTGCGCAATCGGATAAGACATTACCACTTCCGAGACCTGGTATGGGCCCGGACGGTCGTCTGGCACGGTTTGACAACGCTAAGTGCTGATGGCCATTGCAAATGGACGAGACGAGATGATCTGGCGCGTAGCCACGCTCGGCTGCAAGCCGGCTGACGGCGCTTCATTGGCGCGTCGATTGCTTGAGTTCATTTTTCCGTCAAAATTCCGGTCGGCTGCCGTTTGGTCTTCTTGCCATGCTCCTAGAGGTAGCTCGGTTCTCGCTTCAACTTGCCGTCCGGGAGCCGAGACAGGAAATTGCCCTCGAACAGCCTCGCCTGAGCTTGATAGATCTTCGTCCGGGTGAGACGGCGCGCTGGAGTGTTCTGCCGTGACGAACAAGGCTAGGCAGAGCACGCCGAGGCCGGCAGGGCGTTTTTCCGGTCCATGCAATGGAATTGTTGCGGGGCTGCGCGGTCGCGTTTGCCGGCGAACATTCAAAGAATGTAGCTGTGGGCCTCGCTTTCCGTCGCACTGTCAGCCGCGGAGACAGGCTTGGCGAAGAGGAAGGCACCATCTCGCGAGAACAGATCCGCCGGCATCATCTGGAACTCGCGCTGCGAATGCGGGACATCCAATTCACGATCGACAATATGCCAGAGGCTGTTGAAGAACGACCCGTCGGCTTGCCTCATGCTTTCCCCCCGAAGCGGCTTTCTCGATGAGAAAACCGTTGCTGGATTGGCCCACATGTCGGCAATGGCGATATCGTAATAGCCGGGATGCGCGGCATTGGGTTTGATAATCGCGAAGGGCGTGTTCTTTTCCGGCCAGCCTACGCGGCCCACGGTCAGGCACTCTTCCGGCTCGGGCAATCTTGCCTCCACAAGATAGGCCAGTGCCGCATCGATGCCGCCGATTTCCGAAACGACGCACGATGTCAGTCCCGCGCGGGCAAGCTGCATCAGCTTTCGAGCCTCTTGTTCATCCATATCGGCCCATCTCAGGAAAGCCATCCATTGCTGGTGCAGGCAGTCGTCCTTGGCCTGGCAAAGAAGTCGTCCTGCCTCCAAAGCGGATTCGACCCTCCTCCTGTCCGCCTCCGCGAAGGCTTCCCGCGCAGGGCGAATTCGGCCGGCAATTTCCATCAGGTCATTTGAGATGTTTTTCATATCCTCCTCCCCAGGCGGATTTCTAATCTGATATGCGCTCCATGATGCGTTGGTTTTGTATTGCGTAGAAGGCCACCACGGGAACGCGTGAGATATCTTAGTGGCGTGGCCAACCTATTCTTTTGAGCAAGGGTCCCACTTCCGACTGTCGGCTGATCCGCGCGCGATTGTGTTCGCTACTACTTGCTGCCATAGCTTCGCTTTCGTCATTGTCGGCGTCGCCTGGTCCACAAGACGACGTCTGCAAATTCTGCCGTCCGATCCGCCGAACGCCGTCTGCCGGGCGGTATGCGCGCGGTGGATGCTCGGGACCCAACGCTGGTCGCGACATGCAAGGCTTGTGGCTTAATTTTTCGACGATTGAAGAATACGCGTACCCTATCATTTCGGTGATGGTGCTCGTCCAACCAGACCTGGAGACCTGCGCAGTAAGGAGTAGTCAGAAGAGCCGGAGAAAGCCCGAATGACGACGAAGGAAGAAAATCCACACGCCTTTGGGCGAATGGAAGTAGGCACCATATCTTTCAACGAACTTGCACGCCCAAGGCTCTTGAAGTCATAGCGAAGGGCAATCTGGCTTGAAGAGTGGGGCGATCCGGAACTCCATGACAGCAGTGGCCATCACAGCACCCGCTCGGGCGGGTTGGCGGTTTCGACAGCCGAGCGTCATTCCGGGTTTCGGATTGACGCTCGGCTTCTCGCTTGCCTACCTTACCCTCATCATCCTCATTCCGCTGTCGGGGCTGATCTGGCGCTCCGCGGCGCTCGGCTGGACCGATTTCTGGGCGATCGCCACCGACCGGCGCACCATCAACGCGCTGGAGATCAGCTTCGGCACCGCCTTTGTCGCGGCCGCCGTCAATGTCGTGTTCGGCACGCTGGTCGCCTGGGTGCTGGTGCGCTACCGCTTTCCCGGCCGCCGCATCGTCGATGCCATGGTCGACCTGCCCTTCGCGCTGCCGACGGCGGTGGCCGGCATCGCGCTGACCACGCTCTACGCGCCCAATGGCTGGATCGGCAAGCTGTTGCTGCCGCTTGGGCTCAAGGTCGCCTACACCCCGCTCGGCATCGTCATCGCGCTGGTCTTCATCGGCCTGCCCTTCGTCGTGCGCACCGTGCAGCCGATCATGGAGGAGATCGACAAGGAGGTGGAGGAGGCCGCCGCCACGCTCGGCGCCAGCCGCTTCCAGATCGTCACCCGGGTGCTGTTCCCCGGCCTGGCGCCGGCCATCGTCACCGGTTTCGCGCTGGCCTTCGCGCGCGGCGTCGGCGAATACGGCTCGGTCATCTTCATCGCCGGCAACCTGCCCTACAAGTCCGAGATCGCGCCGCTTTTGATCGTCATCCGGCTGGAGGAGTACAATTACCCGGCGGCGACCGCCATCGCCGCGATCATGCTGGCCTTGTCGTTCCTGATGCTGCTCATCGTCAACCTGGCGCAGACATGGAGCCGCAAGCGCTATGGCTGATCCGGAGATCAAATCCTACGAGCCTCATCACGACAGCCGCTCGGCGGCGGTGACCGAAAGCCGCCCGGCGCAGGCCGTGCTGATGGCGATCGCCTTCGCCTTCCTCGGCATCTTCCTGCTGTTGCCGCTGATCATCGTCTTCAACGAAGCCTTCGCCAAGGGCGTCGGCGCCTACACCGAAGCGCTTGCCCATCCCGACACGCGCTCGGCGATCCGGCTGACGCTGCTGGTGGCGGCGATCTCGGTGCCGCTCAATGTCGTCTTCGGCATCTCGGCCGCCTGGGCGATCGCCAAGTTCGAGTTCAAGGGCAAGGCCTTCCTGACCACGCTGATCGACCTGCCTTTCTCGGTCTCGCCGGTCATCTCGGGCCTGGTCTACGTGCTTCTGTTCGGCGCCCAGGGGCTGCTCGGCGCCTGGCTGAAGGCGCATGGCATCGTCATCCTGTTCGCCGTGCCCGGCATTGTGCTGGCCACCGTCTTCGTCACCTTCCCCTTCGTGGCCCGCGAGCTGATCCCGCTGATGCAGGAACAGGGCAATGGCGACGAGGAGGCCGCGCTGTCGCTCGGCGCCAATGGCTGGCAGGCCTTCTGGTATGTGACGCTGCCCAACGTCAAATGGGGGCTGCTTTACGGCGTGCTCTTGTGCAATGCGCGCGCCATGGGCGAGTTCGGCGCGGTCTCGGTGGTGTCGGGCCATATACGCGGCCTGACCAACACCATGCCGCTGCATGTCGAGATCCTCTACAATGAATACAACGCCGTCGGCGCCTTTGCCGTCGCCTCGCTGCTGGCCGGCCTGGCGCTGGTGACGCTGGTCCTGAAGACACTGCTCGAGATGCGTTACGGCGCCGAGATCGCCGCCGCGCGTGGACATTGATGCATGTCGCCCAAAAGTGGAAA
>NZ_VFUE01000032.1:0-45870 GCF_006441495.1 Mesorhizobium sp. B2-6-4 | reverse complement strand
AATCCAGCCAGCATCTTGAATCACAAACATCCGGTTTTGGGAATCCTACGATTCTCCCAAAATAGGAAATGCTCTAGAAGTTTCTCGTCCCAAAAACGAGAGAGCGGGTCAGCGCCGACTATCGGCTATTTGTCGGTGACGATCTTGACCTTGTCGCCGGCCGAAACCGCAGCCCCCGGCGACAGCGCGTTGAGCACCCGGAACAGGTCGAGTTTGCGGTCGACGCCGACCATCTGCGCCGAAAGCGAACCCATCGTCTGCCCCGGCTGGACGGTGACCACGCGGATATGCAGCGGCTTCAGCGCCGTCTTTTCGGCGGCACTCAGAATGCGGAACGAGCCGCTGACGGAACGCGCGACGGTGTCGAGCGACGTGCTGGCGGATGGTGCCGCCGTCAGCAGCCGGTAGACCTGGCCGCCGGCGCGGATTACCGCGATATCGAACTGCCAGCCTTCGGCGCCTGCATGCGCCGTCGCCGCCTCGTTGCCGTTGATCGTTTCCTGCCTGACGCTCGCATCATCGAGACCGGCCACCCAGCCGCTCCTGATATAATCGGTCAGCGCACGGTTCTTGTCGATCGACACGCCGTCGAAGCGGATCGCAATGTCGCCCGGCCCGGTCGCCGTCACGGCGGCGGCCGAATTGTCGATGATAAAGCCCTCCGGCACCGAGAAGGACACGCCCAGGCCCGGATGCAGAAAGGTCTCGCCGCGCACATAGCCTTCTTCCGGCGTGTCGCCGTAGAGCAGGCCGTCTATGCCGGCGAGGAAGGCGTCGCGATCGCGGGTGCCGACGCCCGGCGGGCCGAACTGGCGGGCATGGCGTTGCGCAAGGTCGATACGCTGCGGCGTATTGGGATGCGTTGCCAGGAAATCGAGGCTGGCGTCGGTGGCGCCGCTGATCGAGCGGAAATCAGTGTAGGCCGACATGGACTGCAAGAAGCGGCCGGCGGCGTAAGGATCGTAGCCGGCTTCGCCGATCGACTTGATGCCGATCGCGTCGGCCTCCAGTTCCTGGTTGCGCGAAAACTGCGCCAGTCTCAGCTTGCCGCGGATCAGCGCCGCCTTGGCGGTCGGGCTGTCGCCGAGCACGTCGGAAACAACCTTGGTGGCGAGCCCCTCCTCGGCCTCGAGCTGCTGGCGCTGCAGGCCGTGGTTGGCGGTGACGTGGCCCATCTCATGCGCGATGACGGCGGCGAGCTCGGCCGAATCATTGGCCAGCGCCAGCAGGCCGCGCGTGACGTAGAGATAGCCGCCCGGCAGCGCGAAGGCATTGACGTTGGGCGAATTGAGGATGGTGATGCGATAGGTCTGGGTCGGATTGGCCGACACCACCGTCAGGCTGCCGACGACCTTGGCGACCATGCGCTCGAGCTTGGGATCGGAATATTCGCCGCCATAGGTCGCCAGTATGCGTGGATGCTGCGCCTTGGCCAGTTCGGCCAACTTGTTATTGGCCGCGACATTGTCGACCGTGATCGGTTTGTCGGAAGGCTGGAAGCCGGATTCCTGGACTTCCGGAGGTGTGAACATCTGGCAGCTTGCCAGGGCTACGACAAAGCCAGCCAGCGCCAGAAAGCGCGCCAGCATTTTCCCTCTTGGTCTTTCCGTGCCGGTCGGCAGAACGGCTTCCTTTCGGGTCTGGCGCATGCCCGCGAAAGTCGGGGCGATCCTCGCAAGGGCTCATGCGCAAATCAAAGCATTACAGCATCCACGCCATACCAACGCGCGGCGGATGCCGCAGGCAAATCACGGCCTGCACCGAACCGGTACGGGGCGGACCTAGCCACACTACCTCTGTCATGGCAAGCAATCGCCCCGTCGCCAGGAGCCGGTTTGAGCGTAAATTATGTCCGCTTCCGGGCAATATCTCGTGATCCAGCCTCCCAGGCGCTTGTGCCAACATAGCGCCGGAAAACTTCAGGACCAGCCCCGGCAAAGAAATCATCCGCCTTGCCCTTGGCGGCAACCATGCCCTTGTCGAGGAACACCACCTCCTCACAAATACGGCGTGCGTCCTGTGGCTGATGCGTAACGAACAGCAGCGTCATGCCACGCTCGGCATGCACGTCGGCGACAAGATCGAGCATGTCGTCGCGCAAGGCCGGTCCGAGTGAAGCGAAAGGCTCGTCCAGAAGAAGCACCGGGCGGTTGCGAACCAGCACGCGCGCCAATGCGACACGCTGGCGTTCGCCTCCCGAAAGTTCGCGCGGCAGGCGTCTTTCCTTGCCCGCGAGGCCGGTGCGCGCGATCGCCTCCGCGATGTCAGCGCGGTCGGCCTCGGTCAGCCGCAGCGAGGGCGAGCGGCCGAGCCCGACATTCTCTTCGACCGAAAGATGGGCAAAAAGATTGTTTTCCTGGAACACCATCGACACGGGCCGCGCCGAAGGCGGCGCCGCGCCGACATCGGCGCCGCCGATCAGCACGCGGCCAGCTCGCGGCGTCTCGAAGCCCGCCACCAGATTGAGCAGCGTCGACTTGCCCGAGCCGCTCGGCCCCATGATGGCGGTAATTTTCGACGCGGCGAAATCGACATCGAAAACGAGCGGCGCGTCGCCGTAGCTGAACGAGACCGTGTCCAGCCGCACCTCGGCTCCCCTTGTCGCACCATTGGTGGCGCCCGCAGCCATCAGTCTCGTTCCCCCCTTCCCAGCCAGCTCGCCGCCACCACAAGCGCAAGGCAGACCAGACCGAGCAGCAGCGCCAGGCCGGCGGCGTCCTCGGTACGGTAGCTGCCCATGCGCGCCAGGAGAAGGTAGGGCAAAGTCTGCACGGAATCACTGCCGAACAGTGCGATGACACCGAGATCGCCAAGCGACAGCGCCATGGCAAACGCGAAGGCGGTGGCCAGCGGCCGTCGCAGCGACGGCCAGTCGACCAGCCGCAACCGGGCCCAGCCCGCTATTGCCAGAAGCGCGCAGAGCCGCTCATGGCGCTCGCTCGCCGCATCATAGGCGGGGCGGATGGCACGGATGGCGAAAGGCATCGCCATGACTGCATTGACGGTGACGACCATGACCGGGGCTATGGCAAAGACATCGCCGACATGGCGCAGCAGAAGGAACCAGCCGGCGCCGATGACGATGGGCGGCACGACCAGGACGAAGCCGGCGCCGGTGTCGGTGGCGTGTTCGAGCACGGTCCGCGGACCGGAGCGGCGCTTCAGGGCCAGCACGCGGCGCGCGATGGTGAGCGAAAGCGACAGCGCAACCGACAGCAGCGCCGACAGGAAGGCCAGCACGGCGCTGGTCAGCGTCGCCTGCCGCACCGCCGCCTCGCCGGCGAGACGGCCAAGGTCGGCGCCGAGGCCTGACATCAGCGTCGCCGTCATCGGCCCGCCGACAAACAAAAGGGCCAGCACGACGAGCGCGGCATTCAGCGCGGTCTCGGTCCTGCCGGCCGAGACGTAGCGGCGCGGCGCCACCGGCAGATTGGCGTCACCGGTGGTGTTGGCGCCGAGCCGCGTCAACGCCAGCACCACGACAAAGGTCAGCGCGATCTGCAGCAGCGTCAGCGCCACCGCCCGCGCGGGATCGAAATCGAAACGCAGCGCCTGGTAGATGCCGACCTCCAGCGTCGTCGCGCTGGGGCCGCCGCCCAGCGTCAACACGATCGTGAAGGATGTGATGCAGAGCATGAACACCAGGCCGGCGACGCCCGGCAGAGCGGCGCGCAGTGTCGGCCACTCGATCAGCCGGAAAGCCGGTGCGGCACCCATGCCGAGCTGGCTCGCCAGCCGCCATTGGTCGGCTTGGATGGTTTGCAGCACTTCGAGGAACAGCCGCGTGGCCAGCGGCAGGTTGAAGAAAACATGAGCAACGAGGATGCCGGAGAGGCCATAAATGCCCGGCCAATGGTAACCGCCGACGGCACCAAGAAAGCCGGCGAAATAGCCGGCGCGGCCGTAGAGCGCCAGGATGCCGAGCGCCGCCACAATCGCCGGCAGCGCCAACGGCAGGGCGAAGAGCTGGAGGATGAAGCCGCGGCCGGGAAAGTGCGGATGCCGCGACAGCGCGCGAGCCACGAACAGGGCCGGCGCCACCGACAGCAGCGTCGAAAGCGCCGCCTGCCAGAACGTAAAGCGCACGACGCGCAGGAGATAAGGATCGAAGGCTGCCCAGGCTCCGGAGAAATCGTTCGCGCCTTCGAAAAGAAGACCCGCAAACGCGCCGCCGATCAGCAGCGCGATCGCCGCAAGCGCGAGGATGCCGGCGGAGATGCGGGAGTCAGACGCGCGCTGCACGCTGGGCCGCCCAAAGGATCTTTAGCGAGCGTCGCGTTCCTTCGCGCCCCCCTCTGTCCTGCCGGACATCTCCCCCACTTGGGGGGAGATTGGCTGCTTCAGCGCTCCACCCTCTCCTGTGACGTCGCCAATTGGCGAAAGCCGTCGTGACGGCCAATCTCCCCCCTCGTGGGGGAGATGTCCGGCAGGACAGAGGAGGGCGCCGTAGAGCACTCATCATTCGATCATACGACCAAACTACTTGCTCATCACCGCCAGCCATTCATCCACCCATGCCTTGCGGTTGGCCGCGACCTCCTCGGGACTGAACAGCAAGGTTTTGGTCGGCTTGACCAGTCTGTCGAAGGCCGGATTGAGCGGCTTGTCGGTCTTGCCGGCCGGGAACATCCAGTTGGTCTCGGGGATGACATCCTGGAATTTCGGCCCGGTCATGAAGGCGATGAACTTTTCCGCCAGCGGATTTTTGGCTCCCGTCGTGGTGATGCCGGCGACCTCGATCTGCAGATACTCGCCCTCCTCGAAGGAAGCGGCCTGGTAGCGCTCGGTGTTCTCGGCAACCATGTGGTAGGCGGGCGAGGTCGTGTAGGACAACACCATCGGCGCCTCGCCCTTGGTGAACAGGCCGTAGGCCTCGCTCCAGCCCGGCGTCACGGTCAAGACCTTCGCCTTGAGCTTGGCCCAGGCCTCCGGCGCCTTGTCGCCATAGACCGACTTCACCCACAACAGCAGGCCGAGGCCCGGCGTCGAGGTGCGAGGATCCTGGATGACGATCTTGTCGTCGGCACTGCCCTCGACCAATTCCTTCAAGCCCTTGGGCGGCGTCTTCAGCTTCTGCGTGTCATAGACGACGGCGAAATAGCCATAGTCGTACGGGACAAAGATGTCGTCGTTCCAGCCGCCCGGCACATTGAGCCCGGTCACGGCGCCATGCGGCGCAAACAGGCCAGTGGCCTTGGCATCGGCGGTGAGATTGGTGTCGAGGCCAAGCACGATGTCGGCCTTAGTCGCGGCCCCTTCCAGCTTGACGCGGTTGAGCAGCGCGACGCCGTCGGCAACCGAGACGAAGTCGACATCGCAGCCGCATTCGGCCTCGAATTCCTTCTTCACCACCGGGCCGGGGCCCCAGTCGGCGGTAAAGCTCTCATAAGTGTAGACGGTGAGCTTGTCCTTGGCTAAGGCCGGCCCGGACAGAACCACGACCATTGCAGAGACAAGGGCGTATAAAAGCGTGCGCATCGGCGCCTCCTTCGTTCGGGTTAAAGGAATTGAGGCGTCGGACTGTCCGAAACGTCTAATCCCTCCGCCGGTACAAACCGGATCAGGTTCAGCGGGTTGGCGAGACTGCCTCTCAGCCGGTCCGCGAATATCGCGTCCGGCACCCCGTTAGAGCGCCTCGACACATAGGCCCGGCCGGTGAACCGCGCAAGTGGCTGTTTGCCGGCCTTCCGTTTCCGCTGTCGGGCTGGTAAGGGCCACACGATATGAGCACATTCACCATCCTGCTTGGCGGCGACCTCATCCGCACGCCACGGCTCGACCGTCAGGTCGAGGGGACCCGCGTCATCGCCGCCGATGCCGGCATCGGCCATGCGAGGACGCTCGGCCTTGTGCCGGAACTGTGGGTCGGCGATTTCGATTCCGTGCCCGCCGGCCTGCCGGATGAGTTGGCCGCCGTGCCGCGCCGAACCTTCCCGGCAGAGAAGGACGCCACCGATGGCGAACTCGCGATATCGGCCGCCCTGGAGCGCGGCGCGACCAGCCTCGTGCTTGCCGGCGCCTTCGGCGGCAAACGCGCCGACCATGCCTTCCTGCACATGGCGCTCGCCCTGCGGCTGGCCGGGGCCGGGACAAAGGTGCTGTTGACCAGCGGCGCGCAGGAAGGCGTGCCCCTGGCGCACGGCACGGTCCACTTCGACTATACAGACGGCACCCTGTTCTCGATCCTGGGTTTTTCCGAGCTTGCCGGGCTGACCGTCGCCGGCGCGAAATGGCCGCTTGACCGCGTCAAGGTCGCGTTCGGCTCATCGCTGACCATCTCTAATGAGGTCAAGGGCAGGCTCGAGATCGCGCTGGGAGCGGGGCGCGCGCTGCTGCTCGCCCATCCCTATCCCTTGCCAGAAAGCTGACATGGCGCCGCCTCTTCTCAATCTCGACGGAATAAAACTGACCTTCGGCGGCACGCCCCTGCTCGACGGCGCCGACTTGGCTGCGTCGGCCGGCGACAAGATCGCGCTGGTCGGTCGCAACGGGTCCGGCAAGTCGACGCTGCTCAAGATCGCCGCCGGCCTGATCGAGCCGCAGGACGGCGAGGTGTTCCGCCAGCCATCGGCGACCGTCCGCTATCTGCCGCAAATGCCCGACATGGACGGGTTCGCAACCGTGCGCGCCTATGTCGAGGCCGGGCTCGGTCCCGCCGACGATCCTTATCGCGCCAGCTACCTGATGGAGCATCTCGGCCTCTCGGGCGAGGAGCAGCCGGGCGACCTCTCCGGCGGCGAGGCCAGGCGCGCCGCCCTTGCCCGCGTCATGGCGCCGGAGCCCGATATCCTGCTGCTCGATGAGCCGACCAACCATCTCGATCTCTCGGTGATCGAATGGCTGGAAGAGGAGCTCGTCCGCACCTCCTCGGCCCTCATCGTCATCTCGCACGACCGCCGTTTCCTCGAGCGCGTCTCGCGCGCCACCGTGTGGCTCGACCGGGGCCAGACGCGCCGGCTGGATAAGGGCTTCGGCCATTTCGAGGAATGGCGCGACCAGGTGCTTGAGGAAGAAGAGCGCGAACAGCACAAGCTCGGCCGCCAGATCGTGCGCGAGGAACACTGGCTGCGCTATGGCGTGACGGCGCGGCGCAAGCGCAACATGCGCCGCCTGGGCGAATTGCAGACCATGCGCCAGCGTTTTCGCGGCCATCGCGGCGCCGAAGGCACCGCGACCATGGTGGCCAGCGACGCCGCCGAATCCGGCAAGCTGGTGATCGAGGCCAGGAACATCGAGAAGAGCTTTGGCGACCTCACCGTGGTCAAGGGGTTCTCGACCCGCATCCAGCGCGGCGACCGCATCGGCCTCGTCGGGCCGAACGGCGCCGGCAAGACGACGCTTCTGAAGATGCTGACCGGAGAATTGCAGCCGGATGCCGGTTCGGTGCGGCTCGGCACCAATCTGGAGATCGCCACGCTCGACCAGAAGCGCGAGGCGGTCGATCCGCAGGAAACGCTGGCGCAATATCTCACCGACGGGCGCGGCGAGAACCTTGTCATCAATGGCGAGCAGCGCCACGTCGTCTCCTACATGAAGGACTTCCTGTTCAAGCCGGAGCAGGCACGCACGCCGGTGCGCGAGCTGTCGGGCGGCGAGCGGGCACGGCTGATCCTTGCGCGCGTGCTGGCCCGGCCGGCGAACTTGCTGGTGCTCGATGAGCCGACCAACGATCTCGACATGGAAACGCTGGAGTTGCTGCAGGAACTGGTCGCCGGCTTTGCCGGTACGGTCATCCTGGTCAGCCACGACCGCGATTTCCTCGACCGCACCGTGACCAGCGTGATCGCGCCGGACGGCGGCGGCCGCTGGGTCGAATATGCCGGCGGCTATTCCGACATGCTGGCGCAGCGCGGCGGCACCAGGCTCGACGACCGCAAGGCGCGGGCGAAGGCGGATGCAAGCGAGGCGCCGACGGCGAAGGCGGACAGCCCCACCGCCAAAGCCCCGGCAAAAAAACTCTCGTTCAAGCAGAAATTCGCGCTGGAATCGCTGCCCAAGAAGATCGAGGCGGTGACAGCCTCGATCTCGCGGCTGGAGAACAACATCGCCGATCCGGCCTATTACGAGCGCGATCCGGCCTCGTTCCAGAAGACCATCGCCGCCCTCGACAAGGAGCGCGCGACGCTGGCGGCACTGGAGGAAGAGTGGCTCGAACTGGAGATGTTGCGCGAGGAGATGGAGGGGTGAAGATGGTATGCGCTACGTTATGCGCTTAAAAGAGGGCTGTCTCCGTGCTTCAATCGAGGACAAAACCTCAGCGAAAGTCTGTCAATACATCCATTGACGCTCAGCTGATCAAAGACGCCAAAGCGTCGGGTATCAATCTCTCGCGCGCCGCCGAGGCGGGTATTGCGAAGGCCATCGCGTCGGAAAAAACGCGTCGGTGGCAAGAGGAGAACTTTGAGGCGATTGTGAGCTCCAACGCCTATGTCGAGCGGAACGGGTTGCCATTGGCCACACGCCCGCTGTTTTGATGGGCCCGTTACGATCTCTATCGGAATGCCGGAGGCAGTGGTTACCTTGTCGATGTTCAGTCCGACCTTCTTGAGAGGCTGAACACGAGAGTCGTCATTCCGTTGATGCCGCCCGACACAGCCCCCGTTCCTGGCCGCCGGCTCTGCCTTGATGGCCACTGAATTGCCGGATGCCGAGGGAAATCTCTCCAAGCACCACGACGACATCGTCGCCGCGCTCGACATGCTGTTCCAAGGCTTCTGACCGGAGCCGACCGTTGCCGTCGGCTCAGCCCGCCGTCTTCGCCTGCCAAGCCTTGATCGCCTCGTCGAACACCTTCTCGCCGGGAATGCCTTTTTCCATCGTCAGCAACGCTCGTCGTCCGGTCTTGTAGACGACCGGCACGTCGATCCAGTCCTGTCCCCGAAGCAAGGTCAGATTGGCGTCCTCGTCGGCCTTGGTATCGTTGAGCGCGACGAGGAAGAAGCCGTCGGCGATCTTGGCCGGAATGCCGATCAGCGGGCTGCCGGCATCCTGCTCGGAACTCTTCATGGCCACGCGCAGGATGTTGTCGACGCCGCCGCCTTCGAAACCGTCGGGTGTCAGGAAGATCATCTCGATGATGTGGCTGGCCGGCAGCGTCTGGTCAGTGTTGCGGCGGATGGTCATGCGCAACTGGATGTCCTTGCCGGGAATGGTCGCCTCGGCGCGGATCGCCGGCTCAGGCGGCAGGTCGCCGCCGGGCGATTCCTGCACCAGCGACCAGACGATGTTGCCCGGCTCGGCCGAACCCTGCGCGGTGCTGGTGCGCTCCTCATAGAAGATCGCCTTCTGGCCGACCGGCAGAGAGGTTTGCGTCGGCGCACCGGCAGGCGAGGGCGGCGTGGCGGCGTTGTCAGCCGGCGCCGCGGGTGCGGTCCCATTGGCGGGTGGCGCCGCCGGCGCAGCGCCCGGTGCAGGGGGCGTGGTCCCGGCGGGCGCGCCTGCGGCCGGCGTGCCTCCTGCCGGAGCCGACAAGGCCGGGGTGGTCGTGGCTGAAGGCGGCGTCGTCAGCGCCGCGACGGACTCGCCCTCGCCCACGCCGCTCTGTCCGCCGGCCGGGCCAGGATCGACCTCGCTTCCTTGCGGTGTCAGTCTTTGAGTGAACTTCGGTGTCCCTTCGGGCTCGGCACCGCTAGCCGAAGGTGCCGGGGGCGTTGCCGCCGCATCGCTCGCCGGCTTGGCGGGTGTCGATTTGACCGGCTCGGTCGTCGCGACCTTGCTGCCGCCGCCCAGACCCAGCATCTTGCCGAAGGCATCCTTGTTCAGCCAGATGCCATAGCCGCCGCCGGCAATGACCAGCAACGCAACGGCAGCGGCAATCAGCCCGCCATAGCTGCGCTTGCGTTCAGCCGGACGCAAGCGCTGGAAAGTGTCGGCGGCCGCAGCCTCTTCGTCGCTCGCAAAGACATCGGCATGCTCGTCGTCCTGACCCACATCCATGCCAGGCTGAGCCCTGTCGTCGAACTCCGGGGCCGGCTGCACCGGTACGGGCTTTTGCCAGTTCGGCTCGACCTCGGCGGCGGGCGATGCAGGCCTGGAGATGTCGGGCTCCGGAGCGGGGGGCGGCGGCTTGTAGGGTTCAGCCTTCGAGGCAGGCGCTGCCGGCCAGGCCGGCTCCGCCTTTACCGGCTGTTTGGTATGGTTCGACTGGTTCTTGTTGCGATCGATGGAGGAAAATATGTGCTCCAGTTCGGCAAGCGGATCGGTCTCCGGCACGCTTTTGGCATATTCGCGCTCGAGCCTCGATATGGCGTCTTCCAGGCCGCGCTTCTGCCTTTCGGCTTCCGACGGCGAAAGCGGCGGCTCGCGCTCGGCAATCTTCTTTGCAATCGTCGAGCGCGCTTTGTCGTAGACTTTGGCCCGCAGCTCCGGCGTAGGATCGCCAAAATTGTTTATCGTATCCCTCAGAGCAGAAACGAAATCTTTCGCCATGCGTCAGTCGACCTGTATTGTGCTCCGGGCCGGCCTCCGCAAATCAGCCGCAACGCCCGGAAAGGCTTGAGAAACTAGTCTTGAAACGGATCGGTCACAAGTATCGTGTCGTCCCGTTCCGGGCTGGTGGAGAGGAGCGCGACCGGCGCGCCGATCAACTCCTCGATATGGCGGACATATTTGACGGCCTGGGCCGGAAGGTCGTTCCAGCTGCGCGCGC
This sequence comes from Mesorhizobium sp. B2-6-4, assembly GCF_006441495.1. Lineage (NCBI taxonomy): Bacteria > Pseudomonadati > Pseudomonadota > Alphaproteobacteria > Hyphomicrobiales > Phyllobacteriaceae > Mesorhizobium > Mesorhizobium sp. B2-6-4. The sequence continues at coordinate 35,222 of NZ_VFUE01000032.1, read as the reverse complement.
CGGCGGTGGTGCCTTTCCACCCCTCCAGCGTCTCGTAGATTGGCTCGACGCGGGCCTGCGCGCCCTGGCTGGCGGGTAGATAGTCGATCGTCTCGCCGTCGAGGCGGTAGCCGGTACAGACCTTGATCTCGTCCAGCCCGTCAAGCACATCGAGCTTGGTCAGGGCAATGCCCTTGATGCCGTTGACGGCGACGGCCTGGCGCACCAGCACCGCGTCGAACCAGCCGCAGCGGCGCTTCCGGCCGGTGACGACGCCGAATTCATGGCCGCGCGTGCCGAGGAATTCACCGATCTCGTTCTGCTGCTCGGTCGGGAACGGACCTTCGCCTACGCGCGTCGTATAGGCCTTGGTGATGCCAAGCACATAGCCGATGGCGCCCGGGCCCACGCCGGCACCGGCTGCCGCCTGGCCGGCGACGGTGTTGGACGAGGTGACAAACGGATAGGTGCCATGATCGATGTCGAGCAGCGTGCCTTGCGCGCCCTCGAACAGGATGCGCTCGCCGGCCCGGCGCTTGTCGTCGAGCACCTTCCAGACCCGGTCCATGTAGGGCAGGATTTCGCCGGCGACCGAGGTCAGCTCTTGCATGACCGCGTCATGCGTGGCTTCGGCATGGCCAAGGCCGCGACGCAGTGCATTGTGATGCGTCAACAGCCTGTCGACCTTCAAGGGTAGTGTTTCCAAATCCGCCAGATCCATCACCCGCACCGCGCGCCGGCCCACCTTGTCCTCATAGGCGGGGCCGATACCGCGGCGGGTCGTGCCAATCTTGGTCCCGGAATTTGAGGCGGCGTCCTCGCGGAAGCCGTCCAGTTCCCGGTGCAGGGACAGGATAAGCGCTGTGTTTTCGGCTATTTTCAGGCGCTCCGGCGTTACCTCGACGCCTTGCCCCTTGAGCTTCGCCACTTCGGCAACGAATGCGTGCGGATCGAAGACGACGCCATTGCCGATGATGGACAGCTTGCCCTGCCGCACGACGCCCGACGGCAACAGCGACAGCTTGTAGACCTTGCCGTCGACGACCAGCGTGTGGCCGGCATTGTGGCCGCCCTGGAAACGCACCACGACATCGGCGCGCTCCGATAGCCAGTCGACGATCTTGCCCTTGCCTTCGTCACCCCATTGCGAGCCGACGACCACCACATTGGCCATGTTTCTTTTCCTTCGAGGCGCCGCCGCGCGGCTTGGATACGGTTCGAAACGACAGGCCTCTATAACGTCAAGAGCAGGCCGATGCGACCTTTCTTTGCCGCCGAAAATGGGCTGAGGCACAACAATTTTCAGCTTTGACATCATTTACTTGTCCAGGCGGGGGCAATAGGCCGGCAGGCACGCCCCATTCACCTCCTCCCCGCTGCGACCCGCCATGCACCGAAGCGCCTACATGTTCCTGCTGCTCACCACCTTGCTGTGGGGCGGCAACTCGGTGGCCGGCAAGCTGGCGGTCCATCACGTCTCACCGATGACGCTGGTCTTCCTGCGCTGGGTGCTGGCGGTAGCGATCCTGCTGCCGATCGGCTGGAATGCGCTGAAAAGAGATTGGCCCGTCGTGCGCAGGCACTGGTTCGTGCTCGCCGCACTTGGCGCCAGCGGCTTCACCTTGTTCAACACGATCTTCTATACGGCGCTCAATTACACGACCGCGATCAACGTTTCGATCGAGCAGGCGGCAATGCCTATCCTGATCATCGTAGCCAATTTCATCTTCTTCCGCCTGCGCGTGAACTGGGCGCAGATCGCCGGCGTGGTGCTGACGATCTTCGGCGTCATCCTGACCGCCTGCCACGGCGATCCGCGCCGGCTGCTGACATTGGAGCTCAATTTCGGCGACGCCATCATGCTGGTCGCGGTCATTCTCTACAGCGGCTATTCGGTCGGATTGCGGCTGAAGCCGGCCATGCAATGGCAGAGCCTGATGCTGGCCATGTCGCTCGCCGCGCTCGTCACCTCGCTGCCGTTCTTCCTATGGGAAATCGCGGCCGGCAAGGTCATCGTTCCCGACGCACGCGGCTGGGCGGTGATCGTCTATACTGCGATCGGCGCCTCGGTCGTCTCGCAGATATTCTACATCAGGGGCAATGAGCTGATCGGCGCCAACCGGGCCGGCCTGTTCATCAACCTGGTGCCGATCTTCGGCACCCTGCTATCGGTGCTGATCGTCGGCGAGACATTCCAGCTCTACCAGGCGTTGGCGCTCGTCCTTGTGCTGGGCGGCATCGCGCTTGCCGAATATAGCGGCCGCAAGGCAGCCATGCCGAGGCGCCAGTAAACTCGCTTCGCGCCCCGATCGTCAGCTTCAAGGAGAGCGTCGGCTCGCCCGGCAATTCGCAGGACTACTGCAATTCCTTGCGCACCGCCGCCACGTCGTCGGACGAGACTGCCGGGGCGGCGTTGCCCCAGCTGCCGCGCACGTAAGTGAAGACGTCGGCGATCTCCTGATCCTTCAGGCGCCCCGCCAGCGAGGGCATCGCCGGCGTCGTCGGCGCGCGGGCCGTATGCACGGCCTGGCTTCCCGCCAGAACGGCCCGGGCAAGCGTTTCGGTGCTGGCCTGTGCTACGATCGAATTGCCGGCGAGCGGCGGGAAAAGAGCCCCGGCGCCGGCGCCGTCTCCACCATGGCAGGCCGAGCAATTGTCATGGTAGATCGCCTCGCCAGCGGCCATGCGGGTTTCGTCGGGCTTGGGCGCCTGGGAAACCATGCGCTGCTTTGCACGCTGCGAAAATGATCAGGCATCGGGGCAGCTAAGGTCAGCAGCAGACGCCCCGCTATCGCGAAGGCAAGTATCCTCAGACGGACGATCAAGACCATCTAGGCTTGCCGGAAAACACTCGATGCGCGGAGCATCGCGATCGTGCAGTTGCAGCCTGTGCGGGAAGAGCCCTACACGCTGCCGACGTCGAACTGTAGCCGCTTGGCCGAATCGATCGATTTGTGCGCCCGCACCTGCTCCAGCACTTTTTCCGGGAACGGTGCGTCGAGATAGAGCAGCGCGATGGCATCGCCCCCTGGCCGGTTGCGGCCGAGCTGGAAGTTGGCGATGTTGACGCCGTTCTCGCCGCACACCGTGCCGAGCAGGCCGATAATGCCCGGCGCGTCGGCATTGGTCGTATAGAGCATGTGCTGGCCGACCTCGGCATCGAGATTGATGCCCTTGATCTGGATGAAGCGCGGCTTGCCGTCGGAAAAACAGGTGCCGGCGATCGAGCGCGTCATATGCTCGGTCTTGACCGTCAGCTTGATATAGCCGTCGAACACGCCCGATTTGTCGCGCTTGACCTCGGCGACGATGATGCCGCGCTCCTTCACCATGATCGGCGCCGACACCATGTTGACGTCGGCTACCTGCGGCCTGATCAGCCCGGCAAGGGCCGCGCTGATCAGCGCGCGCGTATTCATCGTCGCGGTCGAGCCGTCGAACAGGATTTCCACCTCCTTGATCGGGTCCTCGGTGACCTGGCCGACAAAGGCGCCAAGCACTTCGGCGAGCTTGACGAAGGGTTTGAGCCGCGGCGCTTCCTCCGCGGTGATCGACGGCATGTTGATGGCGTTGGAGACGGCGCCCTTGATCAGGTAGTCGGCCATCTGTTCGGCGACCTGCAGCGCGACGTTCTCTTGCGCCTCCGCCGTCGAGGCGCCGAGATGGGGGGTGGCCACCACATTCTCCATGCCGAACAATGCGTTCTGTTCGGCCGGCTCGGCCTCGAACACGTCGATGCCGGCGCCGGCCACCTTGCCGCTCTTCAGCGCCGCCACCAGGTCGGCTTCGACGACCAGCCCGCCACGGGCGCAGTTGATGATGCGCACGCCGTCCTTCATTTTGGCGATCGCGGCGGCATCGATGATGTTGCGCGTCTTGTCGGTCAACGGCGTGTGCAGCGTGATGAAGTCCGCGCGGGCGAAGAGCTCGTCCAGTTCAACCTTGTCGACGCCGAGTTCCTCGGCGCGTTTGTCCGACAGGAACGGATCGAAGGCGACGACATGCATCTTCAGGCCGACGCCGCGCGTGGCGACGATCGAGCCGATATTGCCGCAGCCGATGACGCCGAGCGTCTTGCCGGTGATCTCGACGCCCATGAAGCGGTTCTTTTCCCATTTGCCTGCATGCGTCGAGGCGTTGGCTTCCGGGATCTGGCGGGCGAGCGCGAAGATCATCGCTACCGCATGCTCGGCTGTCGTGATCGAATTGCCGAACGGCGTGTTCATCACGATAATGCCCTTGCGGCTGGCCGCCGGTATGTCGACATTGTCGACGCCGATACCGGCCCGGCCGACGACCTTGAGCCTGGTGGCGGCATTGATCAGCTTCTCGGTAACCTTGGTCGCCGAGCGGATGGCGAGGCCGTCATACTGGTCAATCACTTCAAGCAGCTTCTCCTTGTCCTTGCCGAGATCTGGAAGATAGTCGACCTCGATGCCGCGATCCCTAAAGATCTGAACAGCGGTGGTGGAAAGTTTATCCGAGACGAGAACGCGAGGCATGGGATTGGTCCTTGTTGCTTACCCCACCCGCCTTCGCTTCGCTCAGGCATCTTCTCCACGGGGGAGAAGGTCAGGCGCCGATCTTTCTCCCCTTGTGGGAGAAGGTGGCCGCGAAGCGCCCGGATGAGGGCTGTTCCAGAAAATAGCTATTGAGTTTCAGGCTGCCGCTTTCAGCGACGCCTTCTGGCCGGCGAAGGCCCAGTCGAGCCAGGGCAGCAGAGCTTCGAGATCGGAGGTCTCGACCGTTGCGCCGCACCAGATGCGCAGGCCAGGCGGCGCGTCGCGATAGGAACCGATGTCATAGGCGACACCTTCCTTGTCGAGCGCTGAAACCAGACCCTTGGCGAAGGCCGCCTGTGCGTCGGCGTCGAGTGCAGCGACTTGTCCGTCGGTGAAGGACAGGCAGACGGACGTGTTCGACCGCGTCGCCGGCTCTACGGCGAGATGGCCAAGCCAGGAGGATTTCGCGACGAAACGGTCGAGCACGGCCGCGTTGGCGTCGGCCCTGGCGACCAGCGCATCGAGGCCGCCGATCGATTTCGCCCAGCTGAGCGCGTCGAGATAGTCCTCGACGCACAGCATCGACGGCGTGTTGATGGTTTCGCCCTTGAAGATGCCTTCGATCAATTTGCCGCCCGAGGTCAGGCGGAAGATCTTCGGCAGCGGCCATGCAGGCTTATAGCTCTCCAGCCGCTCGACGGCGCGGGGCGACAGGATCAGCATGCCATGCGCGCCTTCGCCGCCCAGCACCTTCTGCCAGGAGAAGGTCACGACATCGAGTTTCTCGAAGTTGAGCTTCTGCGCGAAGGCGGCCGATGTCGCGTCGCAGATGGTCAGACCCTTGCGATCGGCCGGGATGAAATCGCCGTTCGGCACGCGCACGCCCGAGGTCGTGCCGTTCCAGGTGAAGACCACGTCGCGGTCGAAATCGATCTTGCCGAGATCCGGCAGTTCGCCGTAACCGGCCTCGAGCTTGCGCACACCGGCAAGCTTCAACTGCTTGACCACGTCGGTGATCCAGCCGGAGCCGAAACTCTCCCAGGCGACCATGTCGACGCCGCGCTCACCCAGCAGCGACCAGAGTGCCATCTCGACGGCGCCTGTATCGGACGCCGGCACGATGCCGATGCGGTAGTCGGCAGGAACCTGGAGAATTTCGCGCGTCAGCGCGATCGCCTGTTCGAGCTTGGTCTTGCCGATCTTGGCGCGATGGGAACGGCCGAGCGCGGCAGCTTTCAGCGCCTCGACCGACCAGCCGGGGCGTTTCGCGCAGGGACCTGAGGAAAAATTGGGGTTTGCCGGACGGAGTCCGGGCTTCGTATGCGTCGTCATGGTGGTCTATCCTTCCAGATAGTGGCCCCTCGTTGGGGAGGGGTGGCCCACGGACGGCGATATGCGCTCGGGCTTCGGGCGTCAAGGGGAAAGTTTTTGTCGCGGGCAGGATACTGGCGACCCACGATCAGGATCTCGTGAGCTTCAAACGCAAACGGCGGACCGAAGAGATCCGCCGCCAGGGTTCATGTATGCCAGCCTACTACCAGAGATCGTAGCGTAGCCCGAGCTTAACCTGATGATTGCTGATTCCCTTGTGGACCGGAAACGAGGTCAGGCTCTCGGCCGTCACATATTCGGCGTCGGGCGCCGAGAAATACTGATAGCCGAGATCGACGGAAACATTCTTCGACACCTGATAGGCAAGGCCGGCATTCAGCGTGTAAGCGAAGGAATACTTGGTCTTGTCGTCACTCAGTCCGAAGTCGTCGGTTGGATCGCCATTGTCGGTGAAATAGCTCGCCGAGAGCTTGTGCGTGCTCCTGACGATGCCGATGCCGGCGCCGAGATAGGGTGTTATGCCGACATAGGTTCCAAGGTCGACATAGCCGTTGAGCATGCCTGAAAAGGCATAGTTCTTCAGGGACGCCGACGCCAGGGTCGCCTCTGCCGCGGTCGCTGAATCGTCATAGCCAATGCGGATCTTGTTGCCGGGCAGGTAACCCAGATTGAGATCGGCACGCAGATAATCGTTGAAGTGGTAGCCGAAGCCGATGCTGGCGAAGACCGGGTCTTCCTCGTTGTCGAAGCTCGCCGGCGTGAAGGCGAAATCCTCATTCTTGAAGCTCTTCTCTACCAGGTAGGAGACATCGCCGCGCAGATACCAGCCCGAGCCGACCTCGACCGGCACGTAGTCGGGCGCCTGGTCGACATAGACCGGGGGATCATAGTCGGCGGCCAGCGCAGGCGTCAGCGGCATGATGGCGAATGTGGCAAGCACCGGCGCCATACGCGATGTGAGTTTCATGATCCCCTGCTCCCGATTTCGGCGCCACCAGACGGCAGCCATCGTTTCAGGAAGCATTGTTAACCATAGTGGTTAAGTCGGGGTTAAGGCTAACAGAGCGTTAGCGAATGATTTTCGGGCAGCCAGACAAGCGAAAACCGCCCGGCTGATGCCGGGCGGTTTCGGACCGTTGGATGGTCGGATGTTACTTGGTGTAGATCGGCTCGGGTTCGGGCTGATAGGCCACCGTCGGCGCGGCGCAACCGTTGTTGCCGCCGAACTGGTACCGCAGGCCGCCGCGCACCTCATGCGTGTCGATGCCGCGGTCGAAGCCCGGCCCGGCGCTGCTGATATCCCACTCGAACATGCGGCCACCCTGGATGTGGCTGTAGCGATAGCCCGCGTCCAGGATCAGCTTGTCGGTCAGGCAGTAGGAAGCGCCGGCCATGAGCGCGTAGGCAAAGCGCCAGCTTTTCGCACCGGGGTTGAACTCGGTGGTGTTCGGGTCCCTGACATCGTCCCATCTGACATGCGCGCCGCCGATGCCGGCGCCGACATAGGGCGTGATGCCGTGATAGGTGCCGAGATCGACATAGGCGTTGGCCAGCAGCAGCAAGGCGCTCATTTTCGACACTTCGGTCGACGTCGAGAAAGCGTCCGAGGTTCCACCGTCGAAGTTCGACTTGAACCAGTAATCGGCGGTCAAATCCGTACGAAAATGATCGTTGATCTTGTAGCCGACGCCGGCGCCGAGCGAGAAGCCGCCCTTGAGCTTGCCGAAATCGAAGCTCCTGTCGCCGGGAATGACGTTACAATTACAGGGATCGATGGTGTAGGTCGTGTAATCGATGCCGCGCACTTTCGACTTGTGGTAGTCGAGATCGCCGCGAATGTACCAGCCGCCGACATCGACTGGCTGCTCGTATACCGGCGGCGGCGCCTCTTCGACCACCGGCTCCGGAAGGTCGGCCGCGAACACCGGCCATGCCAGGCCCGCGAACAGCGCGGCGAACAGGGCCTTTCTTGCTGTATTGAACATGCTTGTCACCCCTAGAAACCCTCGGAACAGCGGTCGCGTCCGAATGAGATTGGCTTTCAGGCGTGGATAATGAATTGCAAAGGTTAAAAGGCATTTAACCCTGTCTATTAACCACGAATCTCGAGCATTTGAGGAATTCGGATGGTTCCACATGTCTCGAGCCAGTTTCGCAGGCAAACAAAAGCCCGCCGGACGGGCGGGCTTCTAAGCAATCAGAGCGGCGTCGGCCCTCCGAATGCACCTGAGATCAGGCGGCGCTGCGTGTTTCCGAGATGACCTCGACGATGTCGTTGACGACGGCCTCGACCAGCTGCGGGTCGTCGCCCTCGGCCATGACACGGATCAGCGGCTCGGTGCCGGACGGCCGGATGACGAGCCGCCCCGCCTTGCCGAGGCGTTGACGGGCGTCCTCGATCGCAGCCTTGACCGGAGCTTCCTCGAGCGGCTTGCCGCCGGCGATGCGGACGTTCTTGAGGAGTTGCGGCACCGGCTCGAACTTCTTCGACAATTCGCTGACCGGCCGGCCCTGCCGCTTGATGCAGGCCAGCACCTGCAGCGCCGAAACCAGGCCGTCGCCCGTGGTCGAGAAGTCCGACAGCACGATGTGGCCCGACTGCTCGCCGCCGACATTGAGCCCGTGCGCGCGCATATGCTCGACGACATAGCGGTCGCCGACCTTGGTGCGGTGCAATTGCAGCTTCATGTCGCCGAGGAAGCGTTCGAGGCCGAGATTGGACATGACCGTCGAAACGACGCCACCGCCGGCAAGCCGCCCGCTCTGGTGCCAGGACTCGGCGATCATTGCCATGATCTGGTCGCCGTCGACGATCGCGCCGTTCTCGTCAACGATGACGACACGGTCGGCATCGCCGTCGAGCGCGATGCCGATGTCGGCGCGCACCTCGTGCACTTTCTTCTGCAGGCCTGCCGGATGGGTCGAGCCGCATTCCTTGTTGATGTTGAAGCCGTTGGGCTCGACATTGATGGCCACCACTTCGGCGCCCAGCTCCCAAAGCGCCTCGGGGGCAACCTTGTAGGCGGCGCCATTGGCGCAATCGACGACGATCCTCAAACCTGAAAGCGACATCGAACGCGGCAAGGTGCGCTTTGCAAACTCGATGTAGCGGTCATGCACGCCATCGACGCGCTTGGCGCGACCAAGTCCGTCGGAATCGGCGAGTGCCAGTTCGATATCCTTGTCCAGCATGCTCTCGATGCGCTCTTCGATCTCGTCGGAGAGCTTGTAGCCGTCGGGACCGAATAGCTTGATGCCATTGTCGTAATAAGGATTGTGCGAGGCCGAGATCATGACGCCGATATCGGCGCGCAGCGAACGCACCAACATGGCGACCGCCGGCGTCGGGATGGGGCCGAGCAGGAACACGTCCATGCCGGCGGCGCAGAGGCCCGCCACCATGGCGTTCTCGATCATGTAGCCGGAAAGTCTGGTGTCCTTGCCGAGCACCACACGGTGACGATGGCTGCCGCGCTGGAAGGACAGGCCGGCCGCCATACCGACCCTCATCGCGATTTCCGCCGTCATTGGAAACTTGTTGGCGCGCCCGCGAATACCGTCCGTGCCGAAATAATTTCCTGCCATGCTAGTCAGTGTCCCCGGTGGTTCTTGCCCGGTACGTCATGCCATAATTGGCCGGCGCACTACGATCACATTTCGTGATTATCTGTTACCAATCCTTTAGAAAACCCTTGTTGTGCATTGCACACAGACTGGCGCAACCTAGCGTGATGGCGCTGCCTCGCCACAATATACCATGCCTGTGGGCCATTCGACATGGATTTACCCACAAATTCTTGTCTTCCAGCCGGCAACAGGCAACGATTTCATCACCTTGCCGGCAGAAGCCGGGTTTCGGCGATGTATACGCCACTTAGCATCTGGCGCAACCGACCGTTGAGCGTTATTGATTTGCTGGGACGTATAATGGGCTGCTGCAACGGAGAAACGCTATGCTCATCCACCGACTTGCCACTTTGACCGGCCTTGCGGTCGCGACGTTATTCCTGGCCGCGCCAGCCAACGCGCTGACGATGGCCGAGTGCAGCACGAAGTATAACGCGGCCAAGGACGCGGGGACACTTGCCGGCCAGACCTGGAACCAGTTCCGCAAGGCGCAGTGCGGCACTGATGCCGCCGCGACAGCCAAGCCCGACGCCAAGGCAGCGGACACCAAGGCGGCCGATACGAAGCCGGCCAAGGCGACCAAGGCTGCGGCCGCCGCCGACGACGGAGCCAAAGGCCTGACCGCAAAGGAATGCAGCACCAAGTACCAGGCGGCCAAGGCCGCCGGCACGCTCAACGGCATGAAGTGGAACGACTTCCGCAAGAGCGAATGCGCCACCGGCGCGTCCGCTGCCGCCGGCGCATCCGCTGCCGCCGCCACCAAACCGGCGACCACCAAGGCGGCGACCACGGCTGCGGCGACCGACAGCTCGGGCAAGGGCCTGAGCATGGCCGACTGCAGCAGCAAGTACCAGGCTGCCAAGACCGCCAATACGCTCAACGGCATGAAGTGGAACGACTTCCGGAAGGCCGAATGCGGCGCCAGCGCCTCGGACGATGACACCGTCCCGGCTCCAACAGAGGCGACCTACACCAAGGAGCCGGCAAAGCCGACTGTCGCTGCGCCGAAGGGCGTGAGTTTCCCGACCGCAATCTCGCCGAAATTCGCCACCGAAACCCCGGCCAAGGCCCGCATGCATACCTGCCTCCAGCAGTACTATGCCAACAAGGACGCCAACACGCTTGGCGGCTTGAAGTGGATCCAGAAGGGCGGCGGCTTCTACAGCCTGTGCAATGCCAAGCTGAAGAGCTGAGCGACAGCACTATTTGAGGAAAGTAAGGCCCGCGAGCCGCAGGGTTCGCGGGCTTTTTTGCCCGCAGCTTCAGCAGGAATCCCCGCTGACGAGAGGCGCGTTGCCGGCGACGCTGCAAACTCCCCTCGTGGGGGAGATGGCCGGCAGGCCAGAAGGGGGGGCACGAAGGATCGTTGCCTGCTCCCGGCCAGGTTGCCTCGCATTCACGAAAAGCTGGGCGAGGGTGGCTCGAGGAATCGTCGAACGGCAAGAGAGATCCTCCCCGCAGCCCGGAAGGCCTAACTCGATTTGTCGGCGGACGCTGCCCCCGCTGAGCTGCCCGTCATCTTCCACAAAGTGGGAAGATTGGCTGCTGCCACGCCGGCTTCCGCCAATCGCCTAGCCAACCTTGCAGGCGCAGGCCACGGAGAAACTCAGCAGCCTGCCCCAAACAAAAACGCCGCGGTCGAACCGCGGCGTTTCTCAATTTGTTCTTGGCCGAGTTCAGCTCGACGGCTGCGGTTCCATGCCGCCCTCGGGCTCGGGACCCTTTTTGCGGCGGCCCGACTTCGGCACGGCCGAACCACGGCTCGGCGGCGTGTCGTCGCCGAGATCGCGCGCGGGCTTCTCGCCGGCGATCAGCTGCTTGATCTCGTCGCCCGACAGCGTCTCGTATTCGAGCAGGCCCTGCGCCAGCGCGATCCATTCCTTCTTCTTCTTGGTCAGCACCGACCTCGCGGTCGAATAGGCCTCGTCGATCAGGCGCCGCACCTCGGCGTCGATGATCTGCGCGGTTTCTTCCGAGATGTTCTGCGTGCGCGCCACCGAATGGCCGAGGAACACTTCCTCCTGGTTGTCGCCATAAGCGACATGGCCGAGCTTGTCGGAAAAGCCCCAGCGCGTGACCATGGCGCGCGCCAGCTTGGTCGCTTGCTCGATATCGGAGGAAGCGCCCGACGTGATGTTCTCCTTGCCGAACTTGAACTCCTCGGCGACGCGGCCGCCCATCATGATGGCAAGCCGTGAGATCATGTACTTGTAGCTCATCGAATAGCGGTCGCCTTCCGGCAACTGCATGACCATGCCGAGCGCGCGGCCGCGCGGAATGATTGTCGCCTTGTGCAGCGGATCGGCCGACGGCACGTTGAGCGCCAGTATGGCGTGACCGGCCTCGTGATAGGCGGTCAACTCCTTCTCGGCCTGGGTCATGGCCGAGGAGCGGCGCTCGGCGCCCATCATGATCTTGTCCTTGGCGTCCTCGAACTCGGCCATGGTCACGAGGCGCTTGTTACGCCGCGCCGCCATCAGGGCGGCCTCGTTGACGAGGTTCATCAGATCGGCGCCGGAGAAGCCCGGCGTGCCGCGGGAGACGACCTTGAGGTCGACATTGGGCGCCAGCGGCACGTTGCGCACATGCACTTTCAGGATCTTCTCGCGTCCGACGATGTCGGGGTTCGGCACCACCACCTGGCGGTCGAAACGGCCGGGCCTCAGCAGCGCCGGGTCGAGCACGTCGGGCCGGTTGGTGGCGGCGATCAGGATGATGCTTTCGTTGGACTCGAAGCCGTCCATCTCGACCAGCAGCTGATTCAGCGTCTGCTCGCGCTCATCATTACCGCCGCCGAGACCCGCGCCGCGGTGACGGCCGACCGCGTCGATTTCGTCGATGAAGATGATGCAGGGCGCGTTCTTCTTGGCCTGGTCGAACATGTCGCGCACGCGGCTGGCGCCGACGCCGACGAACATCTCGACGAAGTCCGAACCCGAAATGGTGAAGAACGGCACGTTTGCCTCGCCGGCGACCGAGCGGGCGAGCAGCGTCTTGCCGGTTCCCGGAGGGCCGACCAAGAGCACGCCGCGCGGGATCTTGCCGCCGAGCCGCTGGAATTTCTGCGGATCGCGCAGGAACTCGACGATCTCCTCCAGGTCTTCCTTGGCCTCGTCGACGCCGGCGACGTCCTGGAAGGTGACGCGGCCATGCGCCTCGGTCAGAAGCTTGGCCTTCGACTTGCCGAAGCCCATGGCACGACCGGAGCCGGACTGCATCTGGCGCATGAAGAATATCCATACGCCGAGGATCAGGATCATCGGCAGCCACGAGATCAGGTAGCCGAACAGCGAGTTTGAACCGTCGGTCTCCGGCCGCGCATTGATGGTGACGTTCTTGTCCTGCAGCCGCGAGACCAGCGACGGATCGCCGGGCGAATAGGTCTGGAAGCCGCTCGAATTGTCGGTGTAGGTGCCGGAGATGCGGGCGCCGGCGATGGTCACCGTCTTGACCCGGCCCGCCGCGACATCCTGCAGGAACTGCGAATAAGGTACATCGCTCGAAGCCCCACGCGTCTGCGGCGTCTGGAACAGATTGAAGAGGGCGATGAGCAGGACCGCTATGATCGCCCAGAGCGCGAGGTTGCGATAGTTCGGATTCATCAATTGTCCCGTTGGCGTCCGCGGGCGGACACGCGTCGTGAGAGGAAACTTGAGCCTAACATAGGGAGAGCGCCCCCCCTTGCCAAGCAGAACAGCACGTCTGGGTTAAGCTTTCGCCCATGACCGACCGGCGCTATGGCCGCTTGAAAGGCAGGGCGGGAGGCAACGGTGCGCCGATCAATTCGGCGACGACCCGCGCCGGCGCCAGGTCGAAGGACGGCAGGAAACGGACAAAAGGGGCGACGACGGCCTGTGCCGTGAACCCCGGCGACGCCTGCCCACCCTGAGGCAGGCCAGGGTTCTCAACGGCTTGCCGCGATGCCGGCTCGCAGGCCAGCGCGGCGCGCACGAGGCTGCGTGGCGTTTCGCCTTCCGCGATCGCCAGACGCTTCGCCGCCGCTGCCCCGAACGGCGCGATCAACAATGCACTGCCGCCGTCGTCCAACGTGATGTTCCGGCGGCCGTCCCAGAGCAGCCCGCCGGTGGCCGCGACCACACGCGGCAAGCCTCGCGTCTCGCGGCGCAGAAAGATGCCGGCGCGCCTGGAATCGACCACCGTCCGCGACAATGTGGCGCAAAGAAATCCAGCCTTCAGCCTACCGAACAGCGCCTCGCATCGCGCCTGGTCCGGCAGAAACGCAACGCCCCCGCTTGTGGCGAGGAGGATGCGCAGCGCATAGACGGCCGCCGGATCGTCGCCGGCCGAAAGCAGGGTCGGATCGAGGCGGACAAGACCCGGCGCCGGCTGGCTGGCGAAGCGCGCGATTAAATCCGCGGCGCGGATGCCAAGCCGGCTGCGCGCCTCGCTCTCGCGCGCCGCCAGCGTCAATGCGTCATCGATGCGCTGCGCACCGTCAGCGCCGGCCAGTGCCGCGCGCATGCGCGGTCGCTCGAAGGCCGCGTCGGCATTGGTCGGGTCCTCGGCCCAGCCGACATGCTCGCGCCGCAGGAAGTTGCGCAAAGCCGCGCGCCGAATGCCAAGGAGCGGCCGCACGATCCATTCGTGCCAGTCGTGCAAGGTGACCGGCGCCATGCCGGCAAGGCCGCGCCCTTCCTCGCGGGCGCCCTTGCCTCGGACTAGCCGCATCAGCACCGTCTCGGCCTGGTCGTCCGCTGTATGACCGGTCACGATCAGGCCGAGGCCTTCCGCCCGCGCCGTCTCGGCCAGCAGCCGGTAACGCGCCTCCCGCGCGGCGGCCGGCAGCCCGGTCGATGGCTTGCGTCCGGACCAGGCGACGATGCGGTGCGCGATGGCGTGCGCGGCGCAAAGCCTGGCCACCGCTTCCGCTTCGGCCGCCGCGCCCTGCCGCAAACCGTGGTCGATCGTCACCGCCAGCAGCTTCGCGGACGGCGCGGTTCGGTCGAGATGTCGTTTGAGAAGGAGAAGTAGGGCGGTCGAGTCGCTGCCGCCGGATACGGCCGCAACGGCGCCGCTGGTAAAGTCGATGTGCGAAAAAAGGTCTTTCGAAAGATCAGGCTCGGTGTCGAGCATCAATGCATGTCGCCCGAACACGGCTCCGAGGGCAAGGCAACGGCAGGCAGGAGAAGGGCTAGCACGCCGCCAGGGCCTTTTCCTGCTTCACGCGCTCCTTGAGCGTGTTGGAAATGTCGGGGTAGCGCTTGCCGACCTCGCTGAAGGTGGCGCAGGCCACGTCGTGCTGCTTCAGGCCGACCAGCGACACGCCGAGCTTCAGCAGCATGTCGGGGGCCTTCTTGGCCTTGGGATAGTCCTTGCTGGCGGCGAGGAAGACCTCCGCGGCATCGCGGTATTTCTGCTGGCCAAGCAGCGATTCGCCCAGCCAATAGTGCGCATCCGCCGTTTTCGCGTCACGGGGAAAACGCGCGATGTGGTCACGAAAACCCTGTTCGGCGGTGCCGTAGTCGCCCGAAAGGATGAACTGGTAGGAGTTGCGGTAGAGCTCCTCGGGATCGTTCGTGGAAGGCAGCGCCGCAACCACCGTGCCGTCGGACTTGCCGCTCTTGGCCGGAGCGCCGGTGGCTGGAGCGACATCCTGCGCCGGTGCGGTCGCCTGCGTGCTGCCGCCGGCATCGACCACATTGCCGTTCTTGTCGACGGTGATGCTGCCGAAGGTCTTTTCGGGCGCTCCCCTTCCGGGGATCACCTTGCCCGGATCACCGTCAGAGGATTCGACGATGACGTCCTCGACGCTCTGGCCGCCGCCAGCCGACTGGCCGGCCGCTGCCCGATTGTCGGCCTCCGCGGGCGGTTGCGTGGCCGGCGCCTCGGCCACGCTGTCATCGCTGTCGGCGGGCGCGGCCTGTGACTTCTTCTGCCCGGCCGGCTGCTGCGCACCCTGCGTACCGCCTTCGAGCTGCTGGAAGCGGAACTCGTTGTCTTCCTGCTGTTTGCGAATCTGCTCCTGCATTTGCAGGATCTGGAAGTTCAGTTCCTCGATCTTGCCGTTCATCTGGCGCAGTTGGTCCTCGAGCCCGGTGGCGCCTGTGCCAGTCGACTGCTGCGCGAACTGAACCTGGTCCGACTTCTTCTTTTCGCCGAAAACGCCAGGCAACTCGATGCTGGGCAGATGGAACGAGAAGCCGCTGTCGGCTGGCTGTCCCGTGCCATCAGTCCCTAAGCCACCCGCCATCGCGGTGACGCCTGAAAGGAGCAGCAGCGCAAGCGTGCCGCTCAGAACTGATCTCAAATGCATATGCCTCTCGCCGTGTCGTTAGCTTGTTCGCGCCTTCCAATCGGTATGGGACCAGCCAAGCGCCCTCGGCTCATAGCAGGACGCGAGACTTCGGCCAAATTTTGTTTGAAGGGACCAAACATGAAAAAGGCGGCCTTTCAGCCGCCTTTCGCAAACCTGTGTTGCATTTTTGCCGTCGTGTTTTTCGCGCGTCGCTCGACGCGCGAAAAATGTCAGGAGCCGGCGCCGCTGAGCGTGGTGACCGCGCGGCGGTTCTGCGACCAGCAGGAGATGTCGTCGCAAACCGCGACCGGCCGTTCCTTGCCGTAGGAAATGGTCTTCAGGCGGTTGGCGGAGACGCCCTTGGAGACCAGGAAGTCGCGCGTGGCGGCGGCGCGGCGGGCACCGAGCGCCAAATTGTATTCGCGCGTGCCGCGTTCGTCGGCATGGCCTTCAACGACGATCGCATACTGCTTGTACTGGTTCAGCCACTGCGCCTGGCGCGACAGCGTCGTCTGGGCGTCGGCGCGGATCGAGGAGGAGTCCGTGTCGAAGAAGATGCGGTCGCCGATATTGACGGTGAAGTCCTGCGCCGATCCGGGCGTTGCGGCACCGGCGCCGTTGAGGCCGAGATCGGCGGCGCTGTTGGGCGTCTTCTTCGAAGCGCAACCGGCAATGGCGAGCATCGCCACCAGCGCGATCATGACGGGATTTCTGGTAAGTGCTGCGATACGGCTCATGCCGCCTCTCCTTCGCATTCGAGTGATTTCGTTGATCACCCAGTAACCACGTTTGGGTTAACCGGCATTCAAGAAACACGGTTAAAATTTGGTTTAGGCCGCCCGTCCGCAGCCCTTTGATCCGGGCCACAGTTGGCGCGGACCCTAGGCGGAAATGCGGCCAAAACGCGACAAAGAGGTGGAAATGGAGAATTGAGGAATTGAAGAAATGAGGAAAAGGGTCATTTCAACTTCTTCTTGAGATTCACCAGCATTCCATAGATATGGACATAGGATTGCAGCCATTCATCGCGCTGCGCGTGGGTGATGTAGCCAAGGTCGAACGCATACGAAATCCACGTCTCTACTTCGCTGCATGATCCCATGGCCATCGAAATGAAACGCGCAAATCGGGCCTGGAATGGGTCTGTTTGGCAAATCCTTCAGCCAGATTGGCACAGATCGCCTTGCTGGATCGCCGCATTTGGTCAGCCAACGCGTATTGTTTTTCGGAAAAACAAGCGTGGCCTTGTGGACGTCGAGGGAAACCCCATAAGCGTGCCTATAGACATCCAAATCCTTCGCGCGCTTGATGTAGCCCGCTTCTCTCTCCATCCCTCAATTCTTCATTTCTTCATTTCTCCAATTCCTCTCACTCCAGCAGCGGCGACCAGGCCGGATCGGAGGCAAAGTTCGCGGTCGGGATCGACTGCTCGTTGCGGCCGGTGAGATCGACAGAAACCAGTTTCGGGCCGCCGGCGGAATCGCGGAAGAACATCAGCACGCGGCCGTTCGGCGCCCAGGTCGGTCCTTCCTGCTGGAAGCCGGATGACAGGATGCGCTCGCCCGAACCGTCGGTCTTCATAACGCCGATCTGGAATTCGCCGCCGGTCTGCTTGGTGAAGGCGATGAGATCGCCGCGCGGCGACCACACCGGCGTCGAATAGACCCCGTCGCCGAAGGAGATGCGGGTCTGGCCCGAACCGTCGGCGCCCATCACATAGATCTGCGCGCGTCCGCCGCGGTCGGAGGTGAACACCACCTTGCTGCCGTCGGGCGAATAGGAAGGCGAAGTGTCGATGGCGGTCGAGTTGGTGAGCCGGGTCGTCGAGCGGCTCCTGAGGTCCATGGCGAAGATGTTGGAATTGCCGTCGTCGCGCAGCAGGCTCATGATCACCTTCTGGCCATCCGGCGAAAAGCGCGGCGCAAACGTCATGCCCGGAAAATTGCCGACCAGTTCGCGCTGGCCGGTCTCGATCTGCAGGAGATACACCCGCGGCTGGCCGCTCTCATAGGACATGTAGGTGATTTCCTGCCGGTTCGGCGAGAAGCGCGGCGTCAAGACGATCGCCCTGCCGTCCGAGAGATAGCGCACATTGGCGCCGTCCTGGTCCATGATGGCGAGGCGCTTCTTGCGCGCATTCTTGGCGCCGGACTCGTCGATGAAAACGACGCGCGTGTCGAAATAGCCCTTCTCGCCGGTCAGCCGCTCGTAGATGGCGTCGGCGATGATGTGAGCGACGCGTCGCTGATTGGCGTCGTTGGCGAAGAATTGTTCGCCCGACATCTGCTGTCCCGCGAACGTGTCCCACAGCCGATACTGCGCGCGGATGCGCCCGTCGGCCTCCTTGCTGACGCTGCCGGTGACCAGAGCCTGGGCATTGATCACCTTCCAGTCGTCGAAGCGAGGCGCTGCGTCAGGATTGGCGATCTTCTCAATGAAGGCGCTTTTGTCGATCGGTGCGAACAGGCCCGAGCGCTTCAGGTCGGCGGTGACGATGCCGGAAATCTGCGCGCCAAGCCCATCGCCCGACTGGAAATCGGTGATAGCGATCGGCAGCGGCTCGACATTGCCCTTGTTGACGTTGATCTCGACGAGCGCCCACGCAGGCATGACGGCGCCGGCCATCGAGCCCAGCGCCATTGTCGCGACCATCAGGAGCGGCTTGAGGATGAATTTCATGTCTTCTCGCTTCTCTTCACTGATTCTGCGGAGGGCAGGCCTCAAAGGCCAAGCATTTCCCTCGGATCGAAAGTGACACGGACCTGGGCCCAGATGTCCTGTTTGCCCGCCGGAACCTGAAGGCCGGCCATGTTGCATTTCTGAACCGCACGCACGGCGCTTTCATCGAATTGGCGATTCCCGCTCGATTTCTCGACGGTGGGCCGGCCATCCAGCTTGCCCGAGGGGTCGAGGTTGAACATGACCACGGCGACGAAATTCTCCGAGCCCTCCAGCCCCGCCGGCAATGTCCAGCAACCGCCAAGCTGATCCGACAGGGCGCCCAGTTCTGATCTCGACAGCTTCTGGCCCTGGTCCTTCTCGCCGCCGAGCGAAGCCTGCTGTGTCGAACGCTTGGCGCCGCCGCCGGAGGGCTTCTGCTTGTCCAGCAGGGCCGAGATCTCGTCGGAATTGAACTGCTTGTCCTCCGATTTCGGCTTGGATGAAGCCTCCTTGACCGGTTTGTCGGCGTCCTTGCGCTCCGGCGCCTTGGCGCTTTCGGCCTGTGCCGGCTGCGGCTTCGGCCGCGCCTGAGGCGCGGGCGCGGAGTCCGGCAGTTGGGCATCGTCAGGCTGGTCCTTGGCGATCGCCTGGGCGACCGCGTCCGGCTTCACCTCGGGCGTCGGCTCGATGGCCGCGGTCTTGTCCTGTGGCGGTGCGGGCGTCGGCTCCTTGGCCGGCGCCGGCTTCGGCTCGGTCTGCTTGACCGGCTCGGGCTTGACCTCTTCCTTGGGCTGCGGCGCGGGAGCCACTTCCGTGGCCGGCGTCGGCTTGGGCTTTTCCTGCGGCTTCGGCACGTCCTCGGTCTTCGGCTTTTCGATCGGCGTTGGCGCCGGCGGCGGAGCCGACGTCATGTCGACCGGCTTCGGCTTGGCCTCGGGCGTTATCGGCTTGTCGGTATCGACGCTGTTCTCGCCGACCTTCTGCGCGTCCGGCACCACATCGGGACGCTGCGTGGGCAAGGGCGCCGGCTTTTCATGCACCACCGATTTCTTGTCGCCCTGCAGCACCTGGGCAGTGGCTTCGATCGGCACGATGTCGACAGCGACCGACTCGACGTCGGCCGACGGAAGCGCGGCCGGTGCCGACAGCGTGAACAGGCCGAAGCCAATCAGCGCCGCATGCATGATCACCGATGTGGTGAGGCCGGTCCTCATAGTGGGTCTATTGATCCTGTTCCTGCAGTGAAACCAGGCCGATATTCTTGTAGCCGGCGGCCGAAATGCGGGCCATCACCTTCATCGCCGTGCCATAGTCGGTGGACTTGTCGCCGCGGATGAAGATGCGCTCGTCATAGCCGGTCTTCGAGATCGCCTGCAGCTTCGCCACCAGTTCCTCGATCGGGATTTCGGTCTCCTGGAGATAGATCTGGCCGGCGGCATTGATCGAAACGGTGATCGGCTGCGTGTCGGCATTCATCGCCTTGGCCTGCGTATCCGGCAGATCGATCGGCACGCCGACCGTCAAAAGCGGCGCCGCGACCATGAAGATGATCAACAGCACCAGCATCACGTCGACCATCGGCGTGACGTTGATTTCGGCGATGAGGCCATGATGGCGGCCGCGCCGCCTATGGCCGCGTCCGCCGCGTCCAGCCATGCCTACGGACATTCCCATCGGCTTACTCCTCAGGCCTTCGGCGCTACTTTTTCATCGATTTGGCGCGAGAGTATGGCGGAGAACTCGTCGGAGAACCCTTCCATGCGCACCGCGATCTTGCTCGCATCCGATGACAGCTTGTTGTAGGCGATGACGGCCGGAATGGCGGCGAGCAGGCCGATGGCGGTCGCCAGCAGCGCCTCGGCGATGCCGGGCGCGACCACCGACAGGCTGGTGTTCTTGGAGCCGGCGATCGCCTGGAACGACGTCATGATGCCAATGACGGTGCCGAACAGGCCGATGAACGGGGCCGCCGAGCCCGTGGTTGCGAGGAAGCCGAGGCGGCCTTCGAGCTTCTCCATCTCGCGGGTCAGCGCCAGGTCCATCGCCTTATCGATGCGGGTTTGCAAGCCGAGCGGCGTCTTGGCGCCTTTTTCGAAACTCTTCTTCCACTCGCGCATGGCAGCAACGAAGATGGCGCCCATGCCCGATGTCTTGCGGTCGGCCAACGTGCGGTAAAGCTCCTCCAGCGACTGCCCCGACCAGAACACCTGCTCGAACCGGTTCAGCGCCAGCCGCATGCGGGCATAGGATACGAGCTTGTCGACGATAATCGCCCAGGTCCAGACCGAGGCGCAGAGCAGCCCGATCATGACCAGCTTGACCACCCAGCTGGCCTGCATGAACAGCGCCCAAATCGACAATTGCGCGCCCGGTTCGGCGAGTGCGATATTTTCCATCGTAACGTCCTTAAGATTTCCGGGCGAAGCTGGCGGCTGGCCCCTGGCATCCCTTGTGGTCGGTTCGCGCGAAGCTACCGGAACAACCCCAAAACGTGCCTTTCGCGGCCTTTTCGGGGCAAATGTTGGTGAAAGGAAGGCGCTGGATAGCGCCAATCTTCACCAATCTCTTCATGAACCGTTATGGTTAAGGATGGGTTAGTCGATCAGGCGCGGCGCATTGCCGCGCTTCAAGCCGGCACCGGCGATACCTACGAGGCCGACCTTTTAGCCTGCCTTGGGTATGAACGCTGCTATCCACTCCCTGGGGAAGCGGCGTGGCCGGCCATTCTCGCCGATGATCGCCGCCTCCACCCTGGCCTCGACCAGCACCTCGTCGCCGCGCTTGAGCTGCTGGGCCATGAAGATGCGCGCGCCGGAGATTTCCTCGGTCCGGGTGTCGATCGTCAGGATGTCGTCCATGCGGGCCGGCATGCGGAAGTTGATCTCCATGCGACGCACCACCCAGACTATTCTTTCGCCATGCTTGCCATCGGCAAGTTCGGTGTGGTGGACGCCGCTCAGCCTCAGATAGTCGGAGCGGCCGCGCTCGAGGAATTCGAGATAGCGGGCGTGGTAGACGACGCCGGAGAAATCGGTGTCGGCATAATAGACCCGCGCCATCAGCCGATGGCCGAACGCCGTCAGCGCACCGGAAATCCCCGCCAGCAAGGTCGCGGATTCACCATGATCGTCCATTGCGCTTCCTTTTTCAGTCGCGGCAAGGCACCTGTGCCGCGCGTGACATGGCATCGGATGGCACTGTTGACGGCGATGATCAAGACCTTGGTGGCGGCGCTGTTCGTGGTGATGGCTCTGTTCGTCGTGATGGCTCTGGCCGGGCCGGGCCAGGCCGCGACCTTCTCCACGAAGCGCGGGCTCAATCTCGACCAGTGGGTGACCTGGCCGGGCGAAGACCAATGGGGCAACGCCAAGGCCATCCTGCCCTACCCGGAATGGCGCAAATTTCTCAAGGACGACGATCTCGAGGCTTTGAAGCATGCAGGCTTCGATTTCCTGCGCATGCCGGTCGATCCTTCGCCTTTCCTTTCCGAAAATACGATGGCCTTGCGCGAGGATCTCTATGCCAGCGTGCTGGACTCTGTCCGCATGATCAACCGCGCCGGCCTGAAGGTTGTCGTCGACATGCATCTGATCCCAGCCGGCGGCGGGCGCAAGATCGGCATGGCCGAGGTGATGAACAACCCGGTGACATTCGATGCCTATGTCGAGATGGTGCGCAAGATGGCGCACACGCTCGCCGGGGAAGACCCGGGGCAAGTGGCCTTCGAGCCGATGAACGAACCGATCGTCGACTGCGACGCCGACGGCACCAGCCTGTGGCCGCAACGCCAGCAGAGGTTGTTCGCCGCGGCGCGTTCTTCGGCGACGAGATTGACGCTTGTGCTGACCGGGGCCTGCTATTCCGCGGCGTCGTCGCTGGAAAAGATCGATCCGATGGCGATCCCGGACGACAACGTCATCTGGACCTTCCATTCCTACGATCCGTTCCTGCTTACCCATCAGGGCGCGACCTGGGCCGGCGATTTCATTCCCTATGTGACCGGCCTGCCCTACCCGCCGACCGCGGTGCCGCGGGCTGAGCTCGACGTCACGCTCGACACCATCCGCGCCAGGATCAAGGCCGAGGCGCCTTGGGCGCGGCAGGACGGGCTGCTTGCCTATCTCGACGAGCAGGTAGCCAGCATGGACACCGACGCCAAGCTGCTTGGTCTCATGGACGCCCCATTCAAGGCCGTCGATGCCTGGGCGAAGGCCAACCGCATCAGGCCGGAAAACGTCACGCTGGGCGAGTTCGGCATGATCCGCCAGGAATACGGCAATCCCTATGTGATGCCGGCCGGCCATCGTGCCGCCTATGTCCGGGACATGATCGCGCGCGCCGAGGCGCATGGCTTCTCCTGGTCGGTCTGGAGTTACGGCGGCGCTTTCGGCATCGTCGATGCTTTCAACGGCGAAAAGGCCGAGCACGATGTGCTGGACGTGATCCGGTCGCTTCACTGAGCGCCGTTGCTCCACACCGCCGGGATCGATCAGCAAGATCTCCGGTCGCACGCCGCAAAGCGGTTGCGACGCTTGATCGCCGGCCCGAACGCCGCCGCCGGGGGCCGCTATTCTTCCTGGAACAAATTGATCTGCTGTTGCGCCGGGTCCTTCGGCGCGTCGAGGCCGAGATGGCGCCAGGCATTGGCCGTCAGCACACGGCCGCGCGGCGTGCGCTGGATGAAACCCTGCTGGATGAGATAGGGCTCGATGATGTCCTCGATGGCATCGCGCGGCTCGGACAGGCCGGCGGCGATCGTCTCGATGCCGACCGGCCCGCCGCCGAAATTGCGCGCGATCATCGAAAGATACCGGCGGTCGAGCGCATCGAGGCCGAGCGCGTCGACCTCCAGCCGGGTCAAGGCCTCGTCGGCGATCAAGCGGTTCACATGACCATCGCCGGCGACCGAAGCGAAATCGCGCACGCGCCGCAACAGCCGGCCGGCGATGCGCGGCGTGCCTCGCGCGCGCCGCGCGATCTCCAGCGCGCCGTCATCGCCGAGCGGCATTTGCAGGATGCGTGCGCCGCGCCGCACGATCTGCTCCAGTTCCTCGACCGTGTAGAAGTTGAGCCGCACCGGGATGCCGAAGCGGTCGCGCAGCGGATTGGTGAGCAGGCCGAGCCGCGTGGTGGCGGCGACCAGGGTGAAACGGGCAAGGTCGATCTTGACCGAGCGCGCCGCCGGCCCCTCGCCGATGATCAGGTCGAGCTGGAAATCCTCCATCGCCGGATAGAGGATCTCTTCCACCGCAGGATTCAGCCTGTGGATCTCGTCGATGAACAGGACGTCGCCTTCTTCGAGATTGGTCAAGAGTGCAGCGAGATCGCCGGCCTTTGCGATGACCGGTCCGGAGGTTGAGCGGAAGTTGACGCCGAGCTCGCGCGCCATGATTTGCGCCAGCGTCGTCTTGCCTAGACCTGGCGGCCCGACGAACAGCACATGATCGAGCGCTTCCTTGCGCCCCTTGGCGGCCTCGATGAACACTTTGAGGTTGGCCCGCACCGCCGCCTGGCCGACGAAATCGTCGAGCGTCTGCGGCCGCAAACTCTGATCGGCATCCTCGCCGCGTTTTTCCGGAGCGATCAGACGGGGGGAAAGGCTCATGCCGCCTTCCTTGCATATGGCCGGGAACCGGACAAGCGTGCGCTCACCGCGCCAGTTCCTTGAGCCCGAAGCGAATCAGCTTCGACGCGTCCGCCTCCTCGCCAGCCGTCTTCAGTGCCGCCGCCACTGCATTGGCGGCGGTGTCGCGGGAATAACCGAGATTGACTAGGGCCGAGACCGCGTCTGTGATCGGCGCGGCTGCGACGCCTTCGCCGAGCTCCTGCTTGAGACCGATCGTGCCCGCCGCTGAACCCGCATAGGCCGGCGCCTTGTTCTTCAATTCGGTAACGATGCGCTCGGCCACTTTCTTGCCGACGCCGGGCGCGCGGGAGACCATAGCGATGTCGCGCAGCGCGATCGCGTTGGCAAGGTCGGCCGGCGCCAGCGTCGACAGGATTGCCAGCGCCACCTTGGCGCCGACGCCCTGCACATTGCTCATCAACAGCCGGAACCATTCACGCTCCAGCACCGACTGGAAGCCGTAGAGCCGGATCATATCCTCGCGCACATAGGTCTCGACGAACAGCACCACCGCTTCGCCGGGCGAAGGCAGCGCGGCAAGCGTCCGCGCCGAGCAGTAGGCGACATAGCCGACGCCATGCACGTCGACGAGGCAGTGGTCCTCCTCGATCTCGTCGAGCATACCCTTGAGCTTGCCTATCATGCCAAATCTTTCATGGAAGATAGGCCCTCATGGGTGCGTTTCAGGAGAAATGATGTCAAGGTCCGGGAAATAACTGCGATAACGCGCGGCGTCGCGCGTCAAAAGACGATGTCCGGCAACGGTCGCATGAGCGCCAATAAAGAAGTCCGGCAAGGTTCGTTCGCGGATTCCACCAGCACGGCGATAACGGGAATGCGTCACACCTGCAAGGAAGGCCGCATCCCAGGGCAGAAACTCGCGATCGATCTCGAGCATGTCGACCGCTTTTCGAAGCGCTGCCTCCGAGGCGATCAGCGGCGCCAGTTCAGACCAGATGATCGTATTGACCACCAAGTCGCCGTCGCGGCGGCATGAGGCGATTGCAGACGCCGACCATTTTGTCAGCGGTCCGGCCGGCCCCCAAACGTCGATCAGGACATTTGTGTCAATCAACGTCGAGATCTTCACGCGGCCCCCTCAGCCACTCCATATACTCGTCGGTCGTCATGCCACCCAGATCCAACGTCCCCTCCATCCGGTCAAGGACATTACTGAACCTGCGCAATTTCTCCTCCTCGGGGAGATTCTCGTTGACGGCCACAAGCCGAGCACCCTCATCGGTGGCCACGAATTCCACCTCGGAGCCCGGGCGGATACCCAGGTGATCCCTTATCTGTTTGGGGATCGTGACTTGGCCTTTGGTGGTGACGCGCATGGTAATACCTCAAAGTATTACCTACGACAGACAAGGGAACAAGTCAAGAACATCGTCAACCGGCAAGTGCCATCCGATAGGCGACGCTTTGCCGGTGATGCGCGTGGCAAATGGCTATGGCGAGCGCGTCGGCGGCATGTTCGGTGTCGAAGGTCGCTTTCGGCAGCAGCACCTTCACCATCATGTGGATCTGCTTCTTGTCGCCATGGCCGACGCCGATCACCGCCTTCTTGACGGCATTGGGTGCATATTCGGCAACGACCAGGCCGGCGCGTGCCGGCACCAGCATGGCGATGCCGCGCGCCTGGCCAAGCTTCAGCGTCGCCACCGCATCCTTGTTGACGAAGGTCTGTTCGACGGCCGCCTCATGCGGCATGGCCGTATGCAGGATTTCAGCCAACCCGTCATGCAGCTGGCACAGCCGCGTCGCCAGCGCCGCCTTGTCTTCGGAACGCACCGTGCCGGACGCGACGAAGCGCAGCGAATTGCCGAGGCTTTCGACAATACCCCAGCCGGTGCGCCTGAGCCCCGGATCGATACCGATGATGCGAATCGCGTCCCTCATCCGGTTACTCTATCTCCCGGAGACAGCGATGCCAGCGAAATGTGAACAAACCGGAAACAGTAACGCGCTGACCGGGAACGTTCCAGAATAGTTCAGTTTCGGGCGAAAGCCGTGTTGAGCAGGCTGATCTGGTCCGAGACCGGATTGGGCCGGCGGCTCACGGGCTGCATGTCGACCACCGCGCCGGCGCCGTAGATCTCCTCGTCCATGCGGCGCACCAGTGCCTGCAGGCGCAGCGACCGGTTGACGAGGTCGAGGAAATCCTTGGGCAGTTCGGCCCAGCCGGCCGCCTCGTCATGGGCGGAGGCGGTGTCGAGGCGCACCTTGGACTTTTCCGATGCGACCTGGTCGCGGGTCATCTCGCCGGAATTCGCGGCGCGCTGCAGAAGCAGCCACGAGGCGACCTGCATCAGCCTGGTGGTCAGCCGCATCGATTCGGCCGCATAGAGCGTGGCCGCCAGCCGCGACAGCTTCTTGGCCTCGGCCCGGCCCTTGCCGTCGAGATACTCCGCCGCCTGTTCGACTAGCCCCATGCCTTCCTGGTAGAGCGGTTTGAAGGAGTGCGAAAAGACCCGACGTTCCGCCAGCTTGACGGTTTTCGCGCTGCCCTTCGAAGGCTCGTTCATCGATACGCCCCTGCACTTGCAACCGGCCGATTCGGCTTACTGCCGATACACCCGGAACCCTACATAACTGAAGCTTGAAAATGCGCCTCGTCCGGGGTGAAGGCAAGCACATGTTTAACAGAAGGTTAACGTGATCCGGTGCGGACCGTGTCGCTGGAAAGCGGACAAAAAAAGAGCCGCGGATAAGGCGGCTCTCAGGAGTTTAACAGGGAGGCGTCAAACAAAGTGGCTCCAACCACTCGGTAAGAATCCAGATCACTGGATGCGCATAGTAAACGCCTGTAAAGCTTAATGAACCCTTAACGGCGCCGATGTTTTTTGAGCGAACCCCGCGCCACTGTGCCGTAACAGTACAGTTCCTGAAGGATGTGCCGAGCCTCGGCTCAGGCCGTTTTCCAAACCGCCGGCAAGGCAATGAAGGCAAACAGCAGCAAGGCCGCGTAGAAACCCATCGAAGACGCCGCCACCAGCGGTTCGATCGCGGCATCGCCGCCAAGCAGGAAGTAGAGCCCGATCAAAAGGCCGATGCCGCTGATTGCGGTCAGCCAGAAGTGAACGACGGCAACCGTCTTCTGTCCGACCGCCGGAAACAGGTGATAGAAGAAGGCGAAGACCGCCGACATCAGCCAGCCAGCGACCATCGTATGGGCGTGGGTCGGCATCTGGCCATGGTCCTGGCTGATCGCCATGTACAGGCCGAGCGCCATGCCGCACAGCGCATAGATAACGGCCAGCGTGAAGAAATTCCGTGCTACCCCTTGCATATCTTTCCCCCAAGTTGCCTTTCCCGTGTTCGGGAAAGGGTTGATCGTCAGGCGATTGCTCTCGCCACCGGGCTCCCGGCGCGGGCGCACTAGCATCGGCACTGTTTCTGGACGATGTCGCGCCCCCGGACGCCCCTCATAATAGCAGAAAACCGAATGGCGCGCTCGCAATATCAGTGGCTCCTTACGTTAGCCGGCACTTGAAACAGAACTGGTTTTTTCACGACATCGTTCCGAAACAGGCGCGGCGATAAACGCTTGGCCATCGAAGCGGCAGGCGAGGATTCGCTCCTTCCGCTACATCAGGCGCCGGGGAGAAGCATGGACTGGTATTCGATCGTTAAATTGCTGCACATTCTTTCGGCGACCCTATGGGTCGGCGGCGGTTTCGCGCTGATGGTGCTGGCGACGCTCGCCGATCGGTCGGGAAACATCCAGGGAACGCTGCAGGCAATGCGGGCCACGGGCGAATTGGGAAACCGCTTCTTCGCGCCGATGTCGATGCTGACATTGGCCTTCGGGCTAATCATGTGCTGGTTCTGGGTCGGCTTCTCGCAACTGTGGATCCTGATCGGCCTTGCCGGCTACGCCACCACCTTTTCAATCGGCATGTTCGTCTTCAAGCCGAGCGCCGACCACATGGGCGCGATGATCGCCAGGGATGGCGTGACGCCGGCCGCCCTTGCCTCTGGCCAGCGCATCTTGCGGGCGGCGCGCTTCGACTATGCGGTAATGCTGATCATCATCGCCGACATGGTGCTGAAGCCGACCATCGACGACTTCACGGTCCTTGCCGCCATGGGGCTTGTGTTGGCGGCTGGCGCCACCCTGGCGCTCGGCGGACCAAGGCGCATGGTGCCGAGCGTCGCCTGAGGCAGGCGAAAACGGTCCCGGCTACATCAGGCCGGCGATCCCGTCCCACAGAAGCTTCACCGCGACGACGGCCACCGTCGCATAGGTGAAGGGATAAAAGATCTCCGGACGCATGCGGCGCACCAGCCAGGCGCCGGCGATGGTGGATAGCGGCGCCAGCGGCATCAGCACCGCCGACGCGGTCAGATTGGTGCTGTCGAACTGGCCGAGCGCGAAATAGGGAACGAGCTTCAGCGCGTTGGTGGCGGCAAAGAAGATCGCCGCCGTGCCGGACAACACCTTCGGGTCGAGCCGGATCGGCAGCGCGTAGACCTGAAAGGGCGGGCCGCCGACATGGGCGACGAAGCTGGTGAAGCCGGCGACCGTGCCCCAGAGGGCCGCGGCGACGCGGTTGGGCTGCGCCGCATGGTCGGCGCCGTGGCGGTACTTCAGATAGAGCCAGCGCAGCACGAAAATGATGGCGACGGCGCCGACGATCAGCCGCACGGCCTCCTCGGTGACCAGTGCGGCCGTCAGCCAACCGAGACCGATACCGATCACCGCGCCGGGCATCATGTCGACCAGCATCTTCCTGTTATAGACGCCCCACCATGTCCATACCGAAACGATGTCCATCAGGCATAGGATGGGCAGCAGGATGGCCGCCGCTTGCACCGGCGGCATGGTCAGCGCCATCAGCGGCACGCCGACGAAACCGACCGCGCCGCCAAATCCGCCCTTGGACAGGCCGACCAGAATGACCGCCGGGACGGCGGCCGCATAGAACCACGGATCGGAAAGCAGGCCTGACATGGAGGAGGGACTGGTCTGGAGGGAAAGCGAGTCAACGCCTGAATAGCCCAGATTCCCGAGCGGAGCGACAGCAAATGTGGGCGTCGCCACAGCAAGGCCGGCCCATTCTGCTCTGCCTATCGCCGGGCCGAGACCAGCAGGAACATCGGCCGCTCGAGCTCTTCCGCCAGTTCGGGCTTGGCCGCGATCTGCGCGTCGGTCGGACGGAATTCCTCGACATGCTCGATGGTGAAGCCGCACCGGATCAGCGTGTTGAGCGTGGTGCCGATGGTGCGGTGATGTTTCACAACTCCCTTGGCCAGCCAGTCCGTCTTGCGCGGTCCCTCCACCAGATACCGGTCGACGGGCCATGTCTTGCGGCCTTCGGCATCGACAGACCAGCCGGGATGCGTCGGAGCCATATAGATCGGATGCTCCGTCGAAAAGACGAAATGCCCGCCGGGGACCAGGCACCGGTGCACGGTCTGGAACAGCCGCGCGGCATCGCTGACATAGTGCAGGGCAAGCGAGCTGTAGGCGAGATCGAAAGCCGTCGGCGGCAGGCTGAGTTCATCGAGATCGGCGCGTTCGTAGACGATGCCGGCGTCCGGGCCGGCGGCACGCGCCCGGGCGAGCATCTTTTCCGACAGGTCGAGACCCAGAACCTCCTTGGCCCCGTGTTCAAGAGCCCAGCGGCAGAACCAGCCGAAGCCGCAACCGAGATCGACGATTCGCAAGCCGCTGACGTCGGGAAGCATCGCGCGCAACGCCGGCCATTCGGCGGCGCCCTCCAGCCCTTCGACGGACCGGCCAAGTTGGCTGTAGCCTGCGAAGAAGTCCGGCTGATCATAGACATTCTGCGCCATGTTCTTTCCTCGTTGTTCATATGCCTGACTGGCGGAGCCGCCACGCATTTCCACCACCGCCAAGCAGAGTCAAGAAACGCGGACCGGTCATGCGCCGAGCGGTGGCGGCCGCCGCCGGATCGGCTGCGCCTTGATGATGGCGGTGCTGGTCTCGGCCTTGTCGGCGATCCGATCGAGGATGCCGTCGAGGTCGCCGATCGAACGCACGAACAGCCTGGCGACGAAGCAGTCGTCCCCCGTCACCTTGTCGCATTCGCCGAATTCGGCGATCTCCTCGATCAGCTTCTGGACGATGTGCAGCTTGCCCGGCAGCGGCTTGATGCGCACGATCGCCTGCAATGTATAGCCGAGCGCCAGCGGGTCTATCTCGACGGTGAAAGCCCTGATCACGCCGCGCTCCTCGAGCCGCCGCAGCCGCTCCGAAACGCTCGGCGATGACAGCCCGACCTGGCCGGCCAGCTCCTTCAGTGAAGTCCGCGCATCCTTCACCAGGATTTCGAGGAGACGTCGGTCGAGATCGTCAAGCATTTCACATTCTCAGGATTTCCGGGTATTTACCTATTTTTAATAGGCAAAACCAGCATGTCACCTTTCTCGCTGGATGGAAAGCCCAGGATCAGCATGAGATTATGCACGCTCAATGATCTGGAGATTTGCCGTGAGCGATACAGCACGTGGGACGATCGAAATGTCCACCGCAATGGCGATCCTGGGAACGATCGGATGGTTCGTCGTCCTGTCCGGCCAGCCTATCATGGATGTGGTGTTCTGGCGCTGCGCTTTCGGCGCGGTGACGCTGCTCTTCATCTGCGTCGGCCTCGGCCTGTTGCGCAACAGGCTGTCGCTTCGCGTTTTCGCCATCGCGGCCCTCGGTGGCGCCGCTATCGTCGTCAACTGGCTGCTGCTGTTTAGTGCATTCTCGCGCGCGTCGATCTCGATCGCCACCGCTGTCTACAATACCCAGCCTTTCATGCTGGTCGGCTTCGGCGCGCTCTTCTTCGGCGAGCGGCTGACCCTGACGAAATTGACTTGGCTGGCAATCGCCTTCGCCGGCATGGTGCTGATCGTCGAGGCCGCCCCTGACGCCGGCGATATCGGCACCAACTATTTCGCCGGCATCGTCATGGCGCTGGCCGCTGCCTTCTTCTGGGCCGTCGCCTCCATCGTCACCAAGAAGCTCAAGGGCACGCCGCCGCATCTCATCGCGCTCGTCCAGGTCTGCGTCGGCGTGTTGATGCTGGCGCCCTTCGCCAATCTCTCGCATCTTCCGACCGACGCAAGGAGCTGGGCCATGCTGGCGACGCTCGGCATCGTCCACACCGGTCTGATGTACATCCTGATGTACGGCGCCATCCAGAAGCTGCCGACGCACCTGCAGGGGTCGCTGTCCTTCATCTACCCGATCGTTGCGATCCTGGTCGACGTCACGGCATTCGGCCATCGCCTGCATCTCAGCCAACTCGTCGGCGCCGCCGCCATCCTGATCGCGGCCGCCGGCATGAATCTCGGCTGGAAATTGTGGAAGCCAAGGCCTGCCGCGGCAGGTGCGCAACCGATCGAGTAACGCCAATCGCCGGCGCTTCGGCGGTCAAAAATAGCGATCCCGCCTGCCCGCCTGTTCAAAGCGGGCACTTTGCTCTATGCCGCAATCCAACCATCTTCGCCCGGCATAGGCGAAACCCGGGATCGAAGACCATGAACGACGCAACGCCCCCCAATCGCTGCCGCATCGTGCTGATCGCGCCATCTGGCGTGCCGGCCGCCCGTATCGTCTCGGCCTTCGAGGGCGGCGACGTCGCCTCGCTCATCCTGCCGCAGAACGACATGGACGAAGCTTCCTTCCAGGCCTTCGCCGCCGAAATCGTACCGGCGGCACAGGCGGCTGGCATCGCGGTCGTCATTGCCGGCGATACGCGCATCGCCGGGCGTGTCCAGGCCGACGGCATTCATGTCGAGGTCTCCAAGGCCGAGCTCGCCGAGACGGTCGAGCATTTCCAGGCAAAAATGATGGTCGGCGCCGGCGGCGCCAAGACACGTGATGACGCGCTCGAACTCGGCGAAGTCAGGCCCGACTATATTTTCTTCGGCCGCTTCGGCTACGACAACAAGCCCGATCCGCATCCGCGCAACCTGGCGCTGGGACAATGGTGGGCGCAGATGATTCAGATCCCCTGCATTGTCATGGCCGGATCGGAGCTCGCTTCGATCGAAACCGTCGCAGATACGGGCGCCGAGTTCGTCGCCCTGTCGAGTGCGGTGTTCGCCGACGGCGACGATCCCAAGGCGGCGATCGCGCGGGCCAATGCGCTGCTCGACGAAACCGCACCGCGTTTCGAGGACTGACGTGTCTTCGGCAAGGCTTCCCCTTCAGGCCCTGCTTGCTGCGGTCATGATCCAGGCCGCTGCCGCCGAAACGATTCCTTCGCCGCACCCTAAGCCGGATGCCGGCGTGCATACCGACAAGCCGATCGAAAAGCAGTTGCCGCAGCCCGCCACCACCGCCGAGCCAGCGCCATTGCCTTCGGCCGACGCGATCAATCCCGACCGCTTCGGCGCCAAGCCGGCGGATGCGGCCTACGGGGCTTTCCAGCGCGGACTCTACAAGACCGCCTACAACCTCGCGCTGGTGCGGGCGCAAAACGGCGACCCGGCGGCGCAGACGCTGGTGGCCGAGATCCTGTCGCGCGGACTGGGCGTGCCCCTTAATGCGGCCGAAGCGGCGAAATGGTACGCAGCCGCCGCCGAGCAAGGGGTGCCGGAATCGCAGTTCCAATATGCGCTGATGCTGCTCGACGGCCGCTACGTCAAAAAGGACGAAAAGGAAGCTTATGCGCTGATGCAGGCCGCCGCCGAAGCGGGCAACCGGCTGGCACAATTCAATTTCGCGCAGATGCTGGTCCAGCAGGACCCCGGCGACGCCGGCATCGCCAAGGCCGTGACCTATTACGAGCGCGCCGCGGCGACCGGCCTCGCCGACGCCCAGTATGCGATGTCGCAGATCTATGCCAACGGCGTCGGCGGCAAATCGCGCGACGACGCCCAGGCCCGGCGCCTGCTGGCTCAGGCCGCGCGGCAAAACTATGACACCGCGCAACTCGACCTCGCCACCTGGATGATCGAGGGCCGCGGCGGCGGGCGTGATTTGAAATCCGCCTTCGGCTGGATGAAGCAGGCCGCCGAAGGCGGCAATGTCGCCGCCCAGAACCGCCTGGCGAAACTCTATATGCAAGGCATCGGCACCGAGCCGGACCTCGTGCTTGCCGGCGCCTGGTACATCGTCGCCCGCCGCGCCGGCCTCATCGACCCCGAGATGGACGATTTCCTGCAAGGATTGAGCGACGACCAGACCAAGCAGGCACTGCAGAAGGCAAACCGCCTGCCCTGACGCGATCAGCGGAAATCCAGCGGAAGTCATCGCGCGATGCTCGTCGAGGCAAGTGACCTCGATCTTTCCATGCAGATGGCTATCATGCGGTCGTCGCAGATCCGTCGGCTGGCAAAAGTCTTCGATATCACTACCGAAGCGGTCGCCGCGGTTTCGATGAGAGCGGTTGAGGGTTTATATCGCGGCATCGCTTCTCCAAGGAGGCAATGAAATGGCTTCGCCCGACAAACGATGCACGCATGGCAGCTTCATCCTCGAGGTAGCGCCAAGCGCCGAAGGTTGCGAGGAGTGCCTGAAGACGGGTTCCTGGTGGGTGCATCTGCGGCTGTGCCGCACCTGCGGCCATGTCGGCTGCTGCGACAGTTCTCCGAACCGTCACGCCACCGGCCACTACCGGGCGACCGGCCATCCGGTCATCGAGGCCTACGACCCGCCCGAGACGTGGGGCTGGTGCTATGTCGACGAGGTCATGCTCGATTTCTCGCAGGACAAGACGCCGCAACGCGGCACCATCGTGCGCTTCGATTGAGCCGCCGCCACGGGACACCCGATCAGCGCCAGCTTGCCTCTTCGGGCGATTTGTGGTCTTGGAGGCCCGAAATCGCTGTCTTGCGAACATCTCATTCCCGGATCACATCATCATGGCCAAGATCAACGGCAACGAAATCCGTCCCGGCTACGTCATCGAGCACGATGGCGGCCTGTGGGTGGCCGTCAAGACCAACACGGTCAAGCCGGGCAAGGGCGGCGCCTATAACCAGGTCGAATTGAAGAACCTCATCAACGGCACAAAGCTGAACGAGCGCTTCCGTTCGGCAGAGACGGTCGAGCAGATCCGGCTCGATCTCAAGGATTTTTCCTTCCTCTACGAGCAGGGCGACGCCCTGGTGTTCATGGACACCGAGAGCTACGAGCAGCTCGAGCTGGCGAAGGACTTCGTCGGAGACCGCGCCGCTTTCCTGCAGGACGGCATGATGGTGACGGTCCAGCTCTACGAGGAAAGGCCTATCGGCATTTCGCTTCCCGACCAGGTAACGCTGACCATCACCGAAGCGGACCCGGTGGTAAGGGGCCAGACGGCGGCCTCTTCCTACAAGCCGGCGGTGCTGGAAAACGGCATTCGCGTGCTGGTGCCGCCCTTCATCGGCGCGGGGGAACGCATCGTCGTCGACACCAATGAAATCACTTATATGCGCCGCGCCGACTGATGCATGTCGCCCAAAGGTGGCCCAGGTTTCGGGTCACCGACATGCATCAGGACAAAGGTTAAAGCGCGGGCAGCAGGAAGAGTTACGATGGCACGCTCAGCCCTTCTCAACGTCATGGTCCAGGCCGCAATGAAGGCCGGCCGCTCGCTGTCGCGCGATTTCGGCGAGGTCCAGAACCTGCAGGTCTCGATGAAGGGACCGGGCGACTATGTCAGCCAGGCCGACCGCAAGGCTGAGGATATTGTCTTTGCCGAACTGTCGAAGGCGCGGCCCGGTTACGGCTTCCTGATGGAAGAGCGCGGCACGATCGCCGGCGATGACAGCCAGCACCGCTGGATCGTCGATCCGCTCGACGGCACCACCAATTTCCTGCACGGCATTCCGCTTTTCGCTGTCTCGATCGCGCTCGAGCGCCAGGGCCAGATCGTGGCCGGCGTGATCTACAATCCGGCCATGGACGAGCTCTATACGACCGAGCGCGGCGGCGGCGCCTTCATGAACGACCGCCGCCTGCGTGTCGCCGGCCGCACCAAGCTCATCGACACCGTGATCGGCTGCGGGGTGCCGCATCTGGGGCGTGGCCAGCATGGCAATTTCCTGATCGAGTTACGCAATGTCATGGCCGAGGTTTCCGGCGTCCGGCGCCTGGGTTCGGCCTCGCTCGATCTCGCTTACGTCGCCGCCGGCCGCATGGACGGATTCTGGGAAGTCGGCCTGTCGCCCTGGGACATCGCAGCCGGCCTGTTGCTGATCCGTGAAGCAGGAGGGTTCGCCTCCGACATGGACGGCGGTCAGGACATGCTCGACAACGGTTCGGTGGTCGCCGGCAACGAGATCATCCAGC